>CALNBU010000953.1 GCA_937875615.1 uncultured Archangium sp. | reverse complement strand
GCGCTGCGTCTGCGCCCCGACCGCATCGTGGTGGGCGAGGTGCGCGGCGGCGAGGCCTTCGACTTGATGCAGGCGATGAACACCGGCCACGGCGGCTCCATGTCGACGGTGCACGCCAACACCCCCACCGACACCCTGCGCCGCCTCGAGTCGCTGTGCCTGATGAGCGCGGTGGAGCTGCCCATGGTGGCGGTGCGCGCCCAGGTGGCCTCGGCCATCAACTTCATCGTGTGCTGCGAGCGCCTGCAGGACGGCAGCCGCAAGACCATCGCCATCTCCGAGGTGCTGCCGCTCAACGAGAAGGGCGAGTACCGCACGCAGGACCTCTGGCTCTACATCCCCGTGACCAAGGACGAGAACGGGAAGGTGCTGGGCTACCACGCGCCCACCGGCGTGCTGCCCACCTTCATGGCCAAGGCCAGGGCCTACGGCTTCGAAGACCTCGACGAGGCGTACTTCGACCCGCGCACCTACGGGCTGCCGCCGCCGCCGATGATTCACGGCCTGGGCGAGAACGTCACCACGCACTGGGCGCCGTCGCTCAAGCACCGCGACGAGCACCTGCCGGACCCGCCGGAGTACAAGGACGAGTGGGCGGCCTTCGAGCAGAAGTTGAAGAGCGACGCGAAGGCGTCGAACGCCGAGAAGAACCGGGTGCAGGTGCAGGTGCCTGCCGCCGCGCCACCTCGCGTCGCCTCACCGTCCCGCGCGTCGCTGCCGGTCACGCGGCCGCCGGCGCGCGGCGACGACGCCACACCGCCGCCCACGCGGAACCCGCTCCTCGCGCAGCAACAGCAGCGGCCCGATGAGACCGGCGACGAGCCCAGCGTGCAGCTGAGCGACTCCATCAGCGAAGACGAGCACGCCACCTCCATCCGCCCCAACCCGCTCGCGGCGGGGCGCCCCGCGCAGCCGCGGCCGTCGAGCGGGATGCGACCCCCGGTGCGTCCGCCGGTGAAGCGGTAGCGCGGCGAGCATGTACTTCGTCCTCGCGACCAGCTCCCGTCCCCGTCGGCGGTTGAAGACGCGCCCGTCGCTGGGGGCGCTCAGCTGGTGGAGCGCCGCGCCCATCACCGCGCCGCTGCCGAGGCCGTTGCCCTTCGTGCTGCAGCCGTATCTGCCCTTCGACAGCGACCAGGCGCCGCACCTCGGCGCGGTGCTGGAGACCAACCCGCCGGTGTGGCGCGATGATCTCATCGAGGCCCTGCGCGCGGCCGGTGCCGGCGACTTCGAGGTCTTCGACGCGGAGGTGACCAGCCCGGCGAACACCAGCGCGCTGACGGACTTCTACCAGGCGCTCCGCGACGGCGGGGTGGAGGACGTCGACGCGTACCTCACCGACGTCCTCCAGGTCGACCCCACGACGTGGGCTGACCCGGAGCCCCGCGTCTTCACCCACTACAAGGCGGTCAACGTGCTGCGCATGGTCTCGGCGGCCGACCTGGCGCGCTCGCAGGCCACGGTGCACGGTGGCGCACCGCACGTCGATGTCGACTTCGACCGCCTGGTCGTCGACGCGCGCCGGGCCGACGGCCACAAGCTGTTCCGCCTCGCGGAGTCGGTCAACGCGGTGCTCATCTCTGCCGACGTGCGCGACGCGCTGCTGAAGGCCGGCTTCGGAGAAGAGCTCGACCTCGCGCCCGCCGACTCCGTGGCGGTCTGAGGTCTCAGCGCAGCGCGCCCAGCTTGAGCCGAACCTCCGCCAGCTCGCCCTCGGGGGTCGAGCCCCAGGTGATGCCGCCGCCCACGCCGTAGCGCCAGCCTCCGGCCCGCCGCTCGGCGGTGCGGATGAGCAGCGACGCGCGCATCGCCTCGCCCAGCTCCAACCCCAGCGCGCCACAGTAGGCGCCGCGAGGTGAGCGCTCCAGCCGGGCGATGACCTCGAGCGCCGCGGCCCTCGGCGCCCCCGTCACCGAGCCGCCCGGATGCACCACCGAGAAGACCTCGTCGAGGCCGACGTCCGACCGCAGCACGCCCTCCACGTCGGCCACCGACTGCGCGGCGTAGGGCAGCTCGATGATCCGCCGCTCGTCGGTCACGCGCACGCTGCGCGGCTCACACAGCCGGTGCAGGTCATCGCGCAGCAGGTCGGTAATCATCGCCAGCTCCGCGGCGTCCTTGTCGCTCGCGAGCAGCGCCGCGCGCGTGGGCGCGGTGCCCTTCATCGGCTCGACGTGAATCCATCGGCCCGCCGTCTCCACCAGCAGCTCCGGGCTGGCGGAAAGGAACTCGCCCCAGCGCGCCGACTTCACCCAGGCCGTGAAGCGGGGCACGCCGCGCGCACAGAGGCGGGCGAAGAGCGCGGCGCCGTCCACCGGCCCGAGCGCCGCGCGCGTCGTCAGGTTCACCTGGTACACGTCGCCCGCAGCGATGCAGGCGCGGATGTCGCGCACGCCGTCTTCGAAGCCGGTCTCGTCGAGGTGAACCGTGAGGTCCACCGGCTGGACGTCGAGCTCGAGACGCACCGCGCGCGCCGCTCCCGGGAGGCGCGTCGCTGGACCCTCCGCTGGAGCGAACCACACGCCCGCGTCGCCGGCGGCCGACAGGTCGACCCAGGTCCAGTGCCCGTCGTGCGCGAAGCCGGGGCCGAAGAGCGCGAACTCGTCGCGCAGCGAGGAGAGCCGCAGCGGCGCGGCCTCGCGCGCGGGCGCGGTGACAGCCCGGGAGAAACGGGCGGCGGGCTCCGGCGGCGCCGGCCTCCCCAGGCACGACGCCAGCAGCGCGCGGCCCTGCGGCGTGCCGAAGGAGTCGGGGTGAAACTGCAGGCCCACCATGGGCAGCGCCTCGTGCGCCACCGCCATCACCGTGCCGTCGGCCAGCGTCGCCGTCACCCGCAGCGGCGAGCGCACCCCGGTGAGCGACAGCGAGTGGTAGCGCATCACCGACTGCTCCCGGCCGTCTTCCCACCGCACCAGCGCCCGCTCGCCGTGCGCCGGCGTGGAGCGCACCAGCGTGGCGCCGAAGGCCAGGCCCAGGGCCTGATGCCCGAGGCACACCCCGAGAAAAGGGAGCCGCCGCGCCGCGACGCTGCGCACCAGCGACACCAGCCCGGCGCGGACGGGGTCCATCGGGCCCGGCCCCATCACCACCGCGTCGTAACTTTCTGCCGAGTCGAGAACAGCCGCGGCAGCCTCGGTCGAAAGTACGTGAATTTCTTCGCGCGCGAAGGGCAGCGCGTCGACGACATTCCACGAGAACTAGTCGTGGTTCTCGATGAACAACACGCGGGCCACTGGAGCTGGGTCTTGTAGCGCAACGTCGGCTCAGGTCGGTCGTTTGCGTACCTTGCCGTGCATCGGGTACAGGCGTGGCCTGCCTGAATCACTGGGAGCCCTGATGATCCGCCGCGCCATCGCCCTCATCGCCTTCAGTCTGACCGCGTGCTTCGACGCACCGCCTGAGGTCCCCGGAGACAAGGACAGCGGCGTGGTCATCCCGGTCATCACCTGCCTCGACAACGACGGCGACGGCGTGCCCGGCACCGGAGATTGTCTGGAGCTGCCGCAGGTCGACTGCGACGACAACGACGCCACCGTCTACCCGGGCGCGTCGGAGCGGTGTAACGGCCTCGATGACGACTGCGACGGCGAGCGCGACGAAGGGCTGGCCGTCGTCCCCTTCTACGCCGACGCCGACGGCGACGGCTACGGCTCGACGCCCACCGGCGAGGGCTGCGGCGCGCCACCTCCGGGCAGCGTGAGCCGCGCCGGCGACTGCGACGACGAGGACGCGGCGGTGCACCCGGCGGCGATGGAGTCGTGCAACGGCGTCGACGATGACTGCGACGGCACCGTCGACAACGGCGTGCAGTACCAGGACTTCTACCCAGACGCTGACGGCGACGGCTTCGGTGACGCCAGCGCTGCGCCCGTCAACACCTGCGCGGCCTCGGTGCCGGGCGCGGTGCCCAACAACCTCGACTGCGCCGATGACAACCCCACCATCAAGCCGGGGGCCACGGAGCTGTGCAACCGCGTCGACGACAACTGCGACGGGCAGGTGGACAACGGCATCATGTACCTCGACTACTACCCGGACGTGGACGGCGACGGCTTCGGTGACGCCAGCGCCGCGTCGGAGAGCGCCTGCTCGCCGGTGGCGGGCAAGGTGCTCGACCACACCGACTGTGACGACACCCGCTACACCACGCGCCCCGGCGCGCCGGAGCAGTGCAACGGCCTCGATGACGACTGCGACGGGCAGGTCGACGAGGGCCTCACCTTCGTCGACTACTACCCCGACGCCGATGGCGACGGCTTCGGCGCGAGCGGCGCCACCGCGCAGGCCTCGTGCGCGCTGGTGCCGGGCCGGGTGGCCAACGACGGCGACTGCGACGACATGAACCCGCTGGTGAAGCCGGGCGCTCCGGAGCTGTGCAACAACGTCGACGACAACTGTGACGGGCAGGTGGACAACGGCCTCACCTTCGTCAACTACTACCCCGACCTCGACGGGGACACCTGGGGCGCGGCGGGTGCGTCGCCGCAGTCTTCCTGTGCCCCGTTGCCGGGGCGGGCCACCAACAACACGGACTGCAACGACAACAACCCCGCGGTGCACCCCGGCGCCACCGAGGTGTGCAACGGCATCGATGACGACTGCGTGGGCGGCGTCGACGACGGGCTGACCTTCACCCAGTACTACGTCGACGGAGACGGAGACGGCTACGGCAGCAGCACCGGCGCCATCAGCGCGTGCAGCCCCATCACCGGGCGCGTCACCGTGGCCGGCGACTGCAACGATGCCAACGGGAACATCCACCCGGGCGCCGCAGAGGTGTGCAACGGGGTCGACGACGACTGTGACAACGCCATCGACGAAGGGCTGCCCACGCAGGGCTACTACGTCGACGCCGACGGCGATGGCTACGGCGCGCAGGGCAGCGCGCCGCTCGCCTCATGCGGGCCGGTGCCGGGGCGGGTCACCAACCACACCGACTGCAACGACGCGGTGCCCACCATTCACCCGGGCGCGCCGGAGCAGTGCAACGGCCTCGACGACAACTGCAACAACCAGGTCGACGAGAACACCACGCAGGTGAACTACTACGTCGACGCCGACGGTGACGGCTACGGCGCCGCGGGTGGCTCGCCCATCTTGTCGTGTCCGCCCATCGCCGGGCGCGTGGCCAACAACCTCGACTGCAACGACGCCAACCCCGACATCCGCCCCGGGGTGGCCGAGGTGTGCAACGGGGTCGACGACAACTGCAACAGCCAGGTCGATGAAGGCAACCCGGGCGGCGGCGGCTCGTGCGGCACCGGCCAGGTGGGCGTGTGCTCGGCGGGGACCCTGACCTGCCAGGGGAGCGGCGGCGTGCAGTGCGTGCGCAACCAGAACCCCTCGGCGGAGGTGTGTGACGGCCTCGACAACGACTGCAACGGCGTCGTCGACAACGGCAACCCCGGCGGCGGCGGCTCGTGCAGCACCGGCCAGCCCGGCATCTGCTCCGCCGGCACCCGGACCTGCACCGGCGCGACGCTCACCTGCGTGCGCAACAACAACCCCATCACCGAGCTGTGCAACGGCCTCGACGACGACTGCGATGGCCAGACCGACGAGGGGAACCCCGGCGGCGGCACCTCCTGCACCACCGGCCAGCAGGGCGTGTGCAGCGCGGGGACGCGGCAGTGTCAGAGCGGCGCGCTCGCCTGCGTGCAGAACGTGCAGCCCAGCACCGAGTTGTGCAACGGCCTCGACGACGACTGCAACGGCGCCGTCGACAACGGCTTCTCGGTGGGCGCGGACTGCACCTCGGGCCTCGGCGTCTGCCAGCGGTCGGGCACCTCGGTGTGCAACGGCGCGGGCACCGGCGTGACCTGCAACGCCACGCCCGGCGCGCCGACCGCCGCAGCCTGTGATGGCCTCGACAACGACTGCGACGGCCTGGTCGACGAGCCGCTCATCACCGCCACCACCACCATCAACTCCGCCACCTACACGGACCTCGAGGTGCAGCCGTTCTACTTCTCGGACGCCGGCTGTCAGGGTGGGGTGGGGGCGCTCAACAGCACCGACGCGCTGGTGGGCGGGGCGCTCATCATGGCCGGCGCGCCCACCACCGGCATCACCTTCCAGCGGCTCCACGCCACCGGCGCGAACGTCGGCGGCACCACGTCGGTCACCAGCCTGAGCTACGTCGACGTGGCCTTCGCGCAGGCCGGCGACGGCTTCCTGGTGGCGGGCGTCTACACCAACAACACCGAGATGGACCTCTTCTACGTCGACCGCGCCGGCGTCACCCGGACCTCCAAGCTCATCGAGTTCAGCACCGGCAACACGCTCGACTCGCTGCGGGTGGTGCGGGCCAACGGGCGGCGCGCCACGCTCCTCTGGAGAGAGAACGGCGTGGGCCTGAAGATGAGGAAGATTGAAGCCTGCCTGAGCGGCAGCACCTGGAGCATCCAGGAGGCGGGCTGCACCAGCGGCACCGCGGAGCTGACCTCGCAGACGGTGCTGGCGGCGTCTGGCGTGCAGCCCGGACTGGGCGCCGATTCCAACGTCTCCGACTGGACCCCCACCCAGACCTGCCAGGCGGCGACCGCCACCCGCACCATCGGCGTCGGCTACCGGGCGCTGACCACCGAGGTGCGCTTCTTCACCGTCGCCGACGACAACACCGGCAAGAGCAGCGAGACGGCCATGACCGCGACGGCGGGCATCACCCAGCTCGAGCCGGAGGTGACGTTCTTCCGGAACGGCGCCACGGACCGCTACGCGCTGACGTGGGTGGAGCAGGTGCCCGCGAGCCAGCCCTACAGCGACCTCATGCTGTGGGTGTCGGGCAACGCCAGCTACACGTGGACCTGGTACGACTTCGCCGACCTCAACGGGGTCAACTCCATTCGTCGACCGCGGCTGAGCGCCACCGCCTCCGCGCTGCAGGTGACGGCGCAGCGCTACGTGGACGACGCCTCGACCTTCCAGGA
>CALNBU010000952.1 GCA_937875615.1 uncultured Archangium sp. | reverse complement strand
GGCCTCCGCCGCCGCCACCTCCGCGCGGGCCTGCTGCAGCTCCGGAGAGCGCTCCCACAACAGCGCCGGCAGACGCTCCCCCTTCCCGAGGCTCGAGAGCTCGAAGACAGGCCCTGCCGACAACCACAGACTCAGCGCGACGCACCACATCGACCTTCGCCACGTTCCAAGATGCGGGCCAGCGCCAACCGCTTGAAAGCGCGACCTCGCCGCGCCGACGCTGAAAACCTGTTTCAGGGGGTGGTGAAAGAATCTTTCAGGCGGCGGTCATTCGTCTTCGCGCAGCAGCTTGTTGAAGGTGGGGTGCGAGATGCCCAGGGCCTTCGCGGTCTCCAGCCGACGGCCGCCGTGTTGCTCCAGCGCCCAGCGGGCGTAGCGGCGCTCCAGCGCGTCGAGCGTCTCCACCTCCGCCGAGACGAACCCCGCGGTGGCCGGCGCGCCGGGCGCGGGCGTCACCAGCCAGTCGAGCGCGAGCGCCGCGCCGGACTCCAACACCAGCGCGCGCTCCAGGATGTTGCGCAGCTCCCGGACGTTGCCCGGAAAGTGGTAGCGGGCCAGGCGCCCGAGCGCCTCCTCCGAGAGCGCGGGCACCGAGCGCCGCCCCTGCTCCTTCGCCACCCGCGCGAGCAGCCCGCGGGCCAGCGCCGGCACGTCTTCGCGGCGCTCGCGCAGCGGCGGCACCGAGAGCCGGAACACCGAGAGCCGGAACCAGAGGTCTTCCCGGAAGCGACCGCTCTTCACCTGCGCCTCGAGGTCGCGGTTGGTGGCCGCCACCACCCGCGCGCTGCTGCTCAACTCCGCCGCGCCGCCCAGCCGCCGGAAGCGGCCCCCGTCGAGGAAGGTGAGCAGCTTGGCCTGCAGCGGCGCCGACAGCTCGCCCACCTCGTCGAGGAACAGCGTGCCCCGGTGCGCCAGCTCCACCACGCCGCGCCGCGCGGTGCGGGCGTCGGTGAAGGCCCCGCGCTCGTGGCCGAAGAGCTCGCTCTCCGCCATGGACTCCGGCAGCGCCGCGCAGTTGAGCTGGATGAAGGGCGCCCCGGTGCCGAAGCCGTGCACGTGGAGATGCCAGGCCAGCGCCTCTTTCCCGCTGCCGGTCTCGCCCAGCAGCAGCACCGGGCTGCGCGGGCTGTTGACCGCGATGCGCTCCAGGGTGGCCACCAGCGACTTCATCGCCGGCGCCTCGGGGCCGATGAGGCCGCGGCGACCGGACAGCTCCCCCTCCGCGTGCTCCAGGCGGTCGCGCACCCGCAGCTCGTCGGCGGTGCGCCGCGCCTTGAACAGCAGGTCGGAGAGCTCGATGGGCTTGGCGAGGTAGTCGGTGGCGCCCAGGCGCACGGCCTCCACCGCGCTGGCGATGTCGCCGTGCGCGGT
>CALNBU010000951.1 GCA_937875615.1 uncultured Archangium sp. | reverse complement strand
TCCTCGAGCCGGTGACCCGGGTGACCAGCGCCACCGACGAGGGTGACGCGGGCGCGGGCGTCGATTAGAGGGGGCGGACCTCTTTTCTTAGCGGAGTCCACCACCACATGCCCGGCGTCGACCTCAACTACTTCATCCGGCAGGCGAACAAGCTCACCGAGAAGATTGAAAAGCGCAAAGTTGAACTGGCCGAAGAGACCATCGAGAAGAAGTCGGCCAATGATCTGGTGACCGTCACCGTCACCTGCGCGCAGGAGATCAAGGGCATCAAGATCGCGCCCGCCGCGGTCGACCCCAACGACGTTGGGCTGCTCGAGGACCTCATCATCTCCACCGTCAACGCCGCGCTGGCCGACAGCAAGGCACGCCTCCAGCAGGAGCTCGGCAAGGTGTCCGGCGGCATCAAGATTCCCGGCGTGACGTGACCCCCGACGCCCTCAATCGCCTGGTGGCGCAGCTCTCGAAGCTGCCGGGCATCGGAGAGAAGACGGCGCAGCGCCTGGCCTTCCATGTCCTGCGCTCGCCGCCCGAGTACGCGCGCGAGCTGGCGCGGGCGCTCGACGAGGTGGTCGAGCGGGTGAAGCTCTGCCCCCGCTGCTTCAGCCTGCACGATGGGCCCGAGGGCACCGTCTGCGGCTGGTGCTCCGACGCCCGCCGCGACGACAAGGCGCTGTGCGTGGTGGAGGGCATCGCCGACGAGCTCGCCATCGAGCGCACCCGCGAGTTCCGCGGCCGGTACCATGTGCTGCACGGAGTTCTGTCACCACTGGAAGGCATCGGCCCCGAGCAGCTGCGCATCAAGGAGCTGATTTTGCGGCTCCAGAGCGCGCCCATCGAAGAGGTCATCGTGGCCACCAACCCGGACGTGGAGGGTGAGGCCACCGCGCTCTACCTCACGCGGCTGCTCAAGCCCATCGGCGTGCGGGTCAGCCGGCTGGCCCAGGGCATCCCCATGGGGGGCGACCTCGAGTACGCCGACCAGGCGACGCTCGCGCGGGCCCTTGCGGCACGACGCGACTTGTGACTTCGTTGAACGTGCACGACCCTCTCGCTTCTGGTAGATCCGCACGGTCGTTTTCCTTCACGGGAGCAACTCCACGGCATGGCTGCGCAGCTGGTGATGTACGAAGAGGAGTTCCACCGCATCAACGCGGTGTGTGATCGGCTCACGAAAGACGCCAACGCGAAGGTCGTCTTCCTGGTCGACAAGAACGGTCAGCTGATCGCCGCGGCGGGGCAGACCCACAACATCGACACCACCTCGCTCGCGTCGCTCACCGCCGGAAACGTGGCGGCCATGGGCGGTCTGGCCAAGCTCATCGGCGAGAACGAGTTCCCCAACCAGTTTCATGAAGGCGCGAAGGACTCGCTCTACATGACCCTGGTGGGCGGCCGCGTGGTGCTGGTGGTCATCTTTGACAACCGCACGTCACTGGGGCTGGTGCGCCTGCGCATCAAGAAGGCCTCTGACGAGCTCGAGAAGATCTTCGTGGCGCTCAACGCGCGCCAGTCGGCGCCGGGAGCCGGGTCGCCGTTCGCCGAGATCTCCGACGCCGACATCGACAACCTTTTCAGCGAGTAAGGCAGGGGCCCTTCAATGTCGTTCATCAACTACTCAAGCCGCGAGATCAACTGCAAGATCGTCTACTACGGCCCCGGTCTGTGCGGGAAGACGACGAACCTGCAGTACATCTACAACAAGACCAACCCGGAGACGAAGGGCAAGCTCATCTCGCTCTCCACCGAGACCGACCGCACGCTCTTCTTCGACTTCCTCCCGCTCTCGCTCGGTGAGATCCGCGGCTTCAAGACCCGCTTCCACCTCTACACGGTGCCCGGGCAGGTGTTCTACGACGCCTCCCGCAAGCTCATCCTGAAGGGCGTGGACGGCGTGGTGTTCGTGGCCGACTCCCAGGTGGAGCGCATGGAGGCGAACATCGAGTCGCTCGACAACCTGCGCATCAACCTCAAGGAGCAGGGCTACGACCTCGACAAGATCGCCTTCGTCATGCAGTACAACAAGCGCGATCTCCCCAACGCGGTGCCGGTGGAGGAGCTGCGCAAGATCCTCAACCCGCGCAACGTGACCGAGCGGCAGGCGGTGGCGCCGACCGGCGTGGGCGTCTTCGACACCCTCAAGGACGTGGCCAAGCTGGTGCTGACGGAGCTCAAGAAGGGCGGGCAATAGCCGTGGGCCGCCCGGGGGGCAGACTGCTGCAGGTTGGAGTGGTTCTGTCGGCGGCGCTCGCGTTCGCCCAGGCCGCCCCGACCACCGAAGAGGTCCCTGCGGCGGCGCCGGTCGACGCGCAGACCGCCGACGAGGCGTTCTCTACCCGGGTCAAGACCCTGGAAGAGCAGGTGGTGGACCTCAAGGAGAAGATCTTCCGTACCAAGGCCCGCCTGCTGCTCCTGCAGGAAACGGTGCTGGGCGGCGACCTCTCGTCGGGCGCCCGCGCGGTCATCGTGCACAAGAACGACATGGGCGCGCAGTTCGTGCTCGAGTCGGTGGCCTACGCGCTCGACGGCGCGCCCATCTTCACCAAGGTCGACGCCAACGGCGACCTCGACAAGAAGGAAGAGTTCGAGATCTTCAACGGGCGCATCGTCCCCGGCAACCACCAGATCGCGGTGCGCATGGTGTACCGGGGCCACGGCTACGGCATCTTCAGCTACCTCGAGGGGTACAAGTTCAAGCTGCAGTCGAACCAGACCTTCAACGCCGAGGCCGGAAAAGTGACCACCGTGAAGGTCTCCGGCTACGAAAAGGGCGGCATCACCACCGATTTGAAAGACAAGCCGAGCATCGGCTTCGAGGTGACGGCGACCAAGGACGCCGCCGCCAGGAAAGAAGGCGACGCGGCCGGCGCGTCCGAAGGCAAGTGACCATGGAAGCGAGCGAACCTGTGCGCGAGCGACGAGACAGCAGCGGCACCGGGGCGCGACGCGGGTCGCCGGAGAGCTAGGTCCGCCATGCATCGCGCCACCGCGGCTGTCCTCATGCTCGCCCTCGGTGTGACTGCGCCCGCCATGGCGCAGCGCGGTAAGCTCTCTGCCGCCGAGCTCTCCAGCCAACTCGACGAGGTGGCGAAGCAGGCCGAGACGGCCCGCGCCAACATCGAGTTGGTCGAAAAGCAGTACACGCTGCGCGAAGAGACCTCCGAAGAGGCGGCGCGGCTCCAGCGCTTCTCCGACGGAGAGATCCAGTACCTGCTCAACGACTACGCCACCGCGGCGGTGCTCTTCTACGATCTGGTCGCCAACAAGGACTTCCAGCACCACCCGAAGTACGCAGACGCGCTCTTCTATTTGAGCGGCTCGCTCTACCAGCAGAAGAACTACCTCGGCGCCCGCCTCTACCTGCGGCAGCTGCTGGCGCTCAACGGCGCGCGCTACCGAGAGGCCCTGGCCCGCTACCTGGAGATCGCCGGGCGCCTCAACGAGTTCTCCGGCATCGACGACTACATCACCCAGGCGCGCGGGCTCTCCGGCGGCACCCTCCCCCCGGAGCTCGCCTACGTGTACGCCAAGTGGCTCTTCCGCCGCGGCGACCTGTCGTTGGAGGAGCGCGTCAGCCGCGCCACGGCGGTCTTCACCCAGCTCGCGCAGGACCCCAACGGCCCGCTGCACCTGCAGGCCCGCTACTTCCTGGGCGTCGGCGCGGTGCGGCTCAAGAACTGGGACGAGGCGCTGAGCCACTTCGGTCAGGTGACGGCCGGCGCGCCGCGCGACGAGCGGGACCGCGCGGTCATCGACCTCGCGCAGCTCTCGCTCGGGCGCGTGTACTTCGAGACCGCCCGCTACGACGAGGCCATCGACCGCTACGCGCAGGTCTCGCGAGAGTCCGACAGCTTCCCCGACGCGCTCTACGAGCAGGCCTGGAGCTTCGTGCGCAAGGGCGAATTGGAGAAGGCCCGCAACGCCACCGAGGTATTGCTGCTGGTGGCGGAGGACTCGGTGCTCGCGCCGGAGGCGCTCATCCTCCAGGGCACGCTGCTGCAGAAGCTCGGCAAGTACGACGAAGCGCTCAACACCTACAACCAGGTCATCAACTCCTACGCGCCGGTGCACGACGAGATCGACGCGCTGCTGCGCATCAGCGACGACCCGGTGCAGTACTTCGACGAGCTGCTGGCGCGGAACGAGAAGTCCCTCGACGTCACCCGGTTGCTCCCGCCCGCAGCGCTGAAGTGGGCCAGCACCCGCGACGAGGTGAACGACGCGGTGGAGATCACCTCCGCGCTCGACCTGAGCCGCAAGGGCATCGAGGAGTCGCGCGCCATCGCCGACCGCATCCTCAAGTCGCTCGAAGAGCGCGGGGTGGAGAGCTTCCCCATCCTCCAGGAGGGCTACACCCGCGCCGACGCGGTCGACACCCAGCTCACGCGGGCGGAGGCCAACCTCACCCGCATCGAGGAAGGGCTGGTGAGCGGGCGGCTCTCGGCCGATCAACACGCGCAGCTCAAGCAACTCAAGGAGGGGCAGGCGGCCCTGAAGGCCCGCATCGACACCCTGCCCACAACCGACGCGCAGGTGCGCGCGCGCAAGGAGCGCATGCAGGCCACCATCGACGCGCTGGAGAAGCAGGCCTTCCAGCTTGGAATCCAGGCCCAGTCCCAGTCGGCCCAGCTGACGGCCATCCGCAAGTACGTCGATGACACGAAGAAGCAGCGGCCGCGCGCGCCCGACGACGAGAAGGCGTTCCTGGAGCGGGTCTCGCTGGAGCACGCCGCCATCGAGGCCATGCAGAGCGAGCTCGACGAGCTGCGGATCCAACTGCTGGCGGAGCGCAACAACGCCGACAAGGCGGTGGGCGGCGAGGGCCAGCTCAAGGCCGACTACGCGAAGTTGCTGGAGAGCGAGCGGCTGCTCCTGGCCTCGGCCCGCGGCGGCCTGAGCGCCGACGCCACCGACGCGCTGCGCCGGGCCGACGGGATGCGCGCCGAGCTCCACGCCCTGCGCGAGCGGGTGACGCGCAGCAAGGACATCGTCCGCACCCGGGTGGCGCAGAAGGCGACGCGGCTCCGCGAGCAGGTACTGGCCGAGCAACAGCTGCTGGAGAGCTACCGCGGCGAGACCGGCGACGTCACCGGCCACACCCGGAACCTCGTGGGCCGCATCGCCTTCGACAGCTTCAAGCGCGTGCGACAGAGCTTCTACGACCTGGTGCTGAAGGCCGACGTCGGCGTGGTCGACGTGTCGTTCCAGCGCAAGCAGGACAAGACCACCAGCATCCAGAGCCTGAGCGCGAAGAAGGACCGCGACCTCAAGCAGCTCGATGACGAGTTCCGCGAAGTGCTGCAGGACGTCGAATGATGCGCGCGCTCCTCCTCATCGCCCTGGGCGCCCTGCCCGCGTTCGCACAGTCGAAGACCGTGGCCGATGCGGGCGTACCCGACGCCGGCGCCTTCGACGACGCCAAGGCCGACGCCGCCCCGGTCACCAAGGCGAAGAGCCGCTACTTCGAGGGCCTGGGTACAGCCGAAGAGCAGGCCGCGCTGGAGGAGCTCTCGCGCGCCATCGAGACCTACGAGCAGGAGTCGCGGGAGTTCAAGCGCGAGGTGCAGCTGCTGGTCGAGAAGAAGTACGAGGAGAAGCGCAACGCGCTTGCCAACAGCTACGAGAAGGCCATCCGCGACCTCGAGGTGCTGGAGCGGCGCGAGCGGCTCGACGCCATCGCCGCCTTCCTGGAGTTCCTCCAGCGGCACCCCGACGACCCGCGCTACACGCCCGACGTGATGTTCCGCCTGGCGGAGCTCTATTACGAGAAGTCGGCCGACGACCAGGCGGTGGCCATGCGCGACTACGAGGAGCAGCTGCGCAAGCTCGACCCGGCCTCGAACGTCGAGCCGCCGCCGGAGCCGAAGGTCAACTTCAACGACTCCATCGCGCTGTACCGGAAGCTCATCGACCGCTTCCCCACCTACAAGCTGAACGACGCCAGCTGGTACCTGTTGGGCTACTGCCAGGAGAAACAGGAAGACTTCGAGACCGCGCTCGGCAGCTACCAGCAGCTCATCGCCCGCTACCCGGAGTCGAGGTTCACCACCGAGGCCTGGGTGCGCATCGGCGAGTACTACTTCGACGCCTACGACGTGCCCGACGCGCTGGCCCTCGCCGCCGACGCCTACGAGCACGCGGTGGCCGACACCAGGCATCCGCTCTACGACAAGGCGCTCTACAAGCTGGGGTGGGTGTACTACCGCATGGACCGCTTCGATGACGCGGTGGCGCGCTTCATCACCCTCGCCGACTTCTACCAGGCGGAGGCGAAGCGGAAGAACGACGAGGAGGTGGGCGGAGATCTCCGCGCCGAGGCGCTCCAGTACACCGCCATCAGCTTCGTCGACGAGAAGTGGGGCTCGCTGGCCAAGGCCCAGCAGACCTTCGGCGCGCTCGGCGGACGGCCCTACGAGGGCGAGGTCTACCGGCGCATGGGCGACGTCTACTTCGACCAGACCCGACACCCGGAGGCCATCGAGGCCTACCGGCTGGTGCTCCAGAAGGACCCCCTCAACAAGGACGCGCCGAAGATTCAGCAGCGCATCGTGCAGGCCTACGAGCGCGACCGCCGCCTCGACGAGGCCTTCGCGGAGAGCAGCAAGCTGGCCAACATGTTCACGCCCGGCACCCCGTGGCACGACAAGTGGAAGCGCGACCCGGAGGTCATCACCGCCGCGCAGGAGCTGGCGGAGAAGAGCCTCTATTCGACGGCCATCTACCACCACCAGCAGGCGCTCGTTTACAAGCAGGAGGGCAAGTTCGACCAGGCGCGCACCGCCTTCGAGACCGCGGCCAAGGCCTACGACGGCTACCTGCAGCGCTTCCCCCGCAGCAAGAACGCCTACGAGATGGAGTTCTATCTCGCGGAGTGCCTCTACAACTCCTTCCAGTTCGAGGCCGCGGGGCGGCACTACGCGGCGGTGCGCGACTCCGGCCAGGACGTGAAGTACCGCTCCGACGCCGCCTACGCCGCGGTGCTGGCCACCCAGAAGCAGCTCGACGCCGACATCCAGGCAGGCGCCTCGAAGAGCTGGCCGGTGCTGCGCTCGGCGGATCGCGCCGAGGGCGAGACGGTGACGCCGGTGCCGTTGACCAGGCGCGAAGAGGCGCTGGTGAGCGCGTCCGACAAGTACGTGGCGGTGGCGAAGGCCGGCGACGACAAGGCGCCCGGCATCGCCTACCGCGCCGCCGAGCTGTTCTACACGCACAACCAGTTCGACGAGGCCCGCGCGCGCTTCGAGGCCATCGTCACCTCGTACCCGAAGGCGGAGGTGGCGCGCTTCTCGACCAACCTCATCATCGAGAGCTACCTCATCGACAAGAACTGGAAGGCCGTCGAAGAGGTGTCGGCGAAGCTGGCCAGCAACACCGAGGTCATCGACCCCAAGTCCGAGCTCTACGCGCAGCTGACCAAGTTCAAGCTCGGCGGCCGCTTCAAGCTGGCCGAGGAGCTGATGAGCAAGGGCTCCTGGGACGAAGCGGCGAAGAAGTACCTCGAGCTGGTGGCCGAGGAGCCGCGCCACGAGTTCGCCGACAAGGCGCTCAACAACGCAGCCGTCTGCTACGAGAACGTGCAGCGCTTCGACTCCGCGCTGAAGATCTACGAGCGCATCGTGGCCGAGTACCCGAAGTCCACGCTCGCCGACGCCGCGCTCTTCCGCGTGGCCGTCAACGCCGAGAAGTCCTACGACTTCGACAAGGCCATCGAGAAGTACCAGAAGCTGGTGAAGGACTACCCGGGCTCCAGGGACCGCGAGTCGGCACTGTTCAACACCGCGCGCCTGCTGGAAGGACTGCAGCGCTACGGCGAGGCCGCGCAGGCCTACCTGCGCTACGCCGACGTGTACCCCAACAGCGAAGAGGCGCCGAAGAACCAGTTCCGCGCCGCGCTCATCTACGAGAAGCAGGGCGACAGCACGAAGCAGATCTCCGCGCTCAACGAGTTCATCAAGAAGTTCTCGGCGAAGAGCAGCCAGGCGGAGTTGGTCATCGACGCGCACAAGCGCATCGGCGACGTGCAGAAGAAGCTCAAGAACGACGCCGCGGCGAAGAAGGCGTGGACCGCCGCCGCTGACGAGTTCGACCGGCGCAAGCTGGTGCCGGAGGGCGCGCCCATCGCGGCCGACGCGGCCGCCTACGCGCGCTTCCAGCTCGCCGAGTTCGTCTTCGCCGACTTCGACCGCCTGAAGATCGGCGGCACCGGCAAGGCGCTCACCAACTCCTTCACTGCCAAGAAGGAGGCGGTGAAGAAGGTCAACACCGCCTACGACCAGGTGGTTCGGTACAAGCGCGCGGAGTGGACCCTCGCCGCGTTCTACCGCAAGGGCTACACGCTCGAGCGCTTCGCACAGACCATCCTCGAGACGCCGGTGCCCCCGGAGATCAAGCGCATGGGAGAGGAGGCGGTGGTCACCTACCAGGACGCGCTCTCCGCCCAGACGGTGGCCCTCGAGGACAAGGCCGTCGAGACCTACTCCGCCGCGTGGACCGAATCGAAGCGGCTGCGCGTCTCCAACGAGTGGACCCGCCAGACGCTCGAGTCGCTCAACCGCTTCCGCCCGAAGGAGTACCCCGTCCTCAAGGAGGCCCGGGGCGCGCTCGCGTCGGAGGCCGTGTATCCGGATGGCCTGCTGGGCACCCTCG
>CALNBU010000950.1 GCA_937875615.1 uncultured Archangium sp. | reverse complement strand
GTTTCCTACGAGGTGGGCCTGTTCTCGAACCCGCGCCTGTTGCTGGTGATGGGCGTCACCGGGTTGCTGCAGGTGGGCTTGGTGGCGCTCCCGTGGACCAACGAGCTCTTCGAGCTGGGGCCCTTCAGCTGGACGGTGATGGGGCTCTCGGTGCTCCTCGGGCTGGTGCCGCCCACGCTGCTGGAGCTGTGGAAGCTGCTGCGTCGCCGGCTGGGACGGCCGGCGGCGGCATAGCGCTCTTCCGAAATGGAGACTTCGACGAAACGACCCGGTCGGGTGGGCTCGTGCAGGCGCGGCGCCGCTGAGCGCGATGCCGTAAAGCGGCCGCCATGTTGTGTCTGGGCATCGAGACGTCGTGCGACGAGACCGCCGCGTCGGTGGTGGAGGATGGTCGCGTCGCGCTGTCCGACGTGGTCTCGACGCAGATCGACATCCATCGGCGGTGGGGCGGCGTCATCCCCGAGCTGGCCAGCCGCAACCACCTGCTGCAGGTGATGCCCGTCATCGACGAGGCGCTGTCGCGGGCGGGCAAGACGCTCGAACAGCTCGACTGCATCGCCGTCACCAGCGGGCCCGGGCTGCAGGGGGCGCTGCTGGTGGGCCTGCAGGTGGCCAAGTCGCTGGCGCTGGCGGCCGGCAAGCCGCTGGTGGGTGTCAACCACCTCGAGGGGCACCTGTTGGCCATTCGCCTCGCGGCCGACGCGCCGGAGCCGCCCTTCCTGGGGCTGGTGGTGTCCGGCGGGCACACCACGCTGTACGAGGTGCCGGCGTTCGGCACCTACCGGCGCCTCGGCACCACGCGCGACGACGCCGCCGGCGAGGCCTACGACAAGGTGGCCCGGCTGCTGGGCCTGTCGTACCCCGGCGGCCAGCCCATCGACGAGCTGGCGCAGCGAGGCGACCCGAAGGCCATCCGCTTCCCGCGGGCGCTGCGCGGCGACGACATCCTCGACTGGAGCTTCTCGGGGCTGAAGACCGCGGTGCTGCAGCACGTGCAGGCGCACGGCGTGCCCACCGGCCAGGCCCTGGCGGACCTCTGCGCGTCGTTCCAGGAGGCCGTGGCCGACGCGCTCACGAAGAAGGTGATGCTCGGCGCGAAGAAGGTGGGCGCCACGCAGCTGGTCCTGTGCGGCGGGGTGGCCGCCAACTCCCGGCTGCGCAGCCTCGCGCAGGAGCGCGCGGAGGCGGCGGGGCTCACGCTCTTCCTGCCGCCGAAGCGGCTGTGCACCGACAACGGCGCGATGATCGCCGTGGCCGGCACCGAGGCCTTCAAGCGGGGCGTGCGCTCCGAGCTGTCGTTGAACTCAGATCCCTCCTGGAGGTTGGGCGCGTGATGGAACATCCACGGGACATCCTCAAGCGACTGGGGCTGCACCCCAAGCACAGCTGGGGACAGAACTTCCTGTCTGACGAGCTGGTGCTGGAGCGCATCGTGGAAGAGGCGCTGCTGCGCCCGGGCGAACCCTGCGTGGAGCTGGGGCCGGGCCTCGGCCACCTGACCCGGTACCTGCTGGCCACCGGCGCGCGCGTGGTCGCTGTGGAGCGCGACCGGGACATGGTGCGGGCGCTCGCCGCGCAGCGCATCGAGGGCCTCACCGTGGTGGAGGGCAACGCCGCGGAGACCGACTTCGCGAAGGTGGCCGGCGCGCCGCAGGTGGTGGTGGTGGGCAACCTCCCGTACCACCTGTCGTCGCCCATCTTGTTCGAGGTGCTGGACCAGGCCGAGGCGGTGCCGCGCGCCGTCTTCACTCTCCAGAAGGAAGTGGTGGAGCGGCTGGCGGCGGAGCCCGGAGGGCGCGAGTCGGGGGTGCTGTCGGTGCTGCTCGGCCTTC
>CALNBU010000949.1 GCA_937875615.1 uncultured Archangium sp. | reverse complement strand
GAGGAGCAGGAGTACGTCGACTCCATCATCTCCGACGTGAGGTGGCTGGGCGGCGATTTCGAAGACCGGCTCTTCTACGCGTCGGACTACTTCGAGCAGATGTACGCGTGGGCCGAGGCGCTGATCGAGAAGGGCAAGGCCTTCGTCTGCGACCTCAACGCGGAACAGATGCGCGAGTACCGGGGCACGCTGGACAAGCCCGGCACCAACTCGCCGTTCCGCGAACGCCCGGCGGCCGAGAACCTCGACCTCTTCCGCCGCATGCGCCGGGGTGAGTTCGCGGCGGGCCAGAAGACGTTGCGCGCGAAGATCGACATGTCATCCGGCAACATCAACCTGCGGGACCCGGTGATGTACCGCATCGTCAAGGAGCACCATCACCGCCAGGGCGACGCGTGGTGCATCTACCCGTCCTACGACTGGGCCCACGGGAACGAAGACTCGCTGGAGGGCATCACCCACTCCATCTGCACCCTGGAGTTCGAGAACCATCGCCCGCTGTACGACTGGTTCCTGAACGAGCTCGGCATTCACCACCCGCAGCAGATCGAGTTCGCCAAGCTCCAGTTGACGTACACCATCTTGAGCAAGCGCAACCTCCTGCACCTGGTGAAGGAGAAGCACGTGCGCGGGTGGGACGATCCGCGCATGCCCACCATCTCCGGCATGCGGCGCCGCGGCTACACCGCCGAGGCGGTGCGGGCCTTCTGCGACGAGATCGGAGTGACCAAGAACGAGAGCGTCATCGACGTGACGCGCCTCGAGAACGCGGTGCGCAACCACCTCAACGCCACCGCGCACCGCCGCATGGCCGTCTTGCGGCCGCTCAAGGTCGTCCTCACCAACTGGGCGGACGGCGTCGTCGAGGACGTCGAGGTGCAGAACAACCCCGAAGACGCCGGCGCCGGCGTGCGCCAGGTGCCGTTCTCGAAGGAGCTCTTCATCGAGCGCGATGACTTCATGGAGGACCCGCCGAAGAAGTTCTTCCGCCTCGCGCCGGGGAAGGAGGTGCGCCTGCGCGGCGCGTACTTCATCACCTGCACCGAGGTCGTGAAGGCCGCCGACGGCACCATCACCGAGCTGCGCTGCACCTATGATCCCGCGACGAAGGGCGGCAACGCGCCCGACGGCCGGAAGGTGAAGGGCACCATCCACTGGGTGTCGGCGCCGCACGCGGTGAGCGCCGAGGTGCGCCTGTTCGACAGGCTCTTCGCCGCGGAGTTCCCCGGCCGGGCGCACGAGGGGGTGGAGTTCCCGTTCCTGAAGGACCTCAACCCGGCCTCGCTGGAGGTCGTCTCCGCGAAATTGGAGCCCTCGTTGGCCACCGCGGCGCCGGGCGACCGCTTCCAGTTCGAGCGCCTCGGCTACTTCACCATCGACGCCGATTCGAAGGCCGGCGCGCCGGTCTTCAACCGCACGGTGTCGCTGAAGGACTCCTGGGAGAAGGAGAAGGACGAGGCGCCGCCTCGCGCCGTGCCGCCTCCGCCGCAGAAGACGGGACGCCCGGCGCTGCCGCCGGCGGTGGAGGTGGGGCCCATCGAGTTCGCCGACTTCGCGAAGGTCAGCCTCAGGGCCGGCCGGATCCTCTCCGCGGAGAAGGTGGCCAAGGCCGACAAGCTGCTCAAGCTCGAGGTGGAGCTCGGTGAGGCGACGCCGCGCACCATCGTCAGCGGCATCGCCGAGGCCTTCACGCCCGAGCAGCTCCCCGGCCGGAACGTGGTGGTGGTGGTGAACCTGAAGCCCCGCGCGCTCAAGGGCATCGAGTCGCGGGGGATGATCCTCGCCAGCGGCGCCGGCGCGCAGCTCTCGCTCATCGACCCCGGAGACGTCGC
>CALNBU010000948.1 GCA_937875615.1 uncultured Archangium sp. | reverse complement strand
CGAGTCCTTGAGCGTGTTGCTGGAGGTGCTCAACCACAACGTCACGCCCGGGCGCGCCAGGCCGCGCAGCAGGTCGACGTCGAGGGCCTCGTGCGCGCGCACATGGACCCGGGGCATGCCCACCAACGTCGGCGGCGCGCCGCGCGGCAGCGGGCGCTGCGCCTGCGCGAACGTCAGCAGGGGCGCCAGCAGCAGGAGCGCGCTACTGATTTTTCTCGAGCCACTTCGCGAAGGCATCGTTCTTCGCCGCCTCATCGAGGGCCGCCTGCTCCCAGAGGTCGACCCCCACCGCCACCTGCTGACCGGCGGAGAGGTCGACGAAGATCTTCTCCCACGCGTCGACCGAGACCTCCTGCGGCCCCGCCACCTCTACCCGCGGCCCGGCCCTGGGCGCCCCGGTCTTGAGCGACTTCGCCACCGTGGCGCTGGGCCGGACGTGCACCGCGCCCTCCACCACCCGGACGATCGACGCCCGCCGCCCCTTCCGCCCCCGCGCGGCCTTCAACAGCGCGTCGGCGTCGATGCGGAAGATGGTGCCGCGCACCCCGGCCACCGCGCGCTCCGTGGCCACCTCGAACTTCCCGCCGCCCATCGCCTTCTTCACCTTCGTCCACAGCGAGCCGCCCTTGAGGAGCGCCGAGAAGCCCTTGCGCTCCTGCCCCTCGAACTCGGCCTCGGTCAGCACCAGCTCCGAGCCCGGCGCCAGCGCGATGACGCTGCCGTCGGTCAGCTCCAGCTTCAGGTTGCCGGTCTTCACCGAGATCGAGTCTCCCAGCTCCAGGGCCGCCCCCACCGCCAGCGGCTGCGCCGCTCCGTCCTTCGGGGTCCGGCTGGCGACGCCCTCCAGCAGCGAAATCCGCGCCACCTCCGCCAGCGCGAGCGACGGGAACGAGAACAGCGCGACGAGCAGGAGCCTCTTCATGGCGTCCCTCCGGTTGGGGCGCCCTGCGGCGCCGATTCAAGCAACGTAACGTTCATCACCACCCGGGTCCCGTCGGTCTCCAGCGCGGAGCTCCAGGGAAGGAACCCGCGCTTCTTCACCTCGACCCGGTGCATGCCGGGCCGCATGGGCAGCGTGCCCGGCTCGCCCGAGAAATCTTCGCAGAGCCCCTGGGGGACGCCGTCGACCGACACCTCCGCGTCCGGCGGGACGCAGCGCAGCACCAGCTCGCTCCGGGTGGTGACGCGCGCCGGCGGCAGCGTGTAGCCGAGCGGCACCCGAAACAGGGGCGACGGCTCGCTCGCGCACGCCCCGAGGGCCAGCGCGCAGACCACGGGCCTCACTTGCCGACCTGGAGCTCCAGCGTGTTGCCGGTGACGGACACCACGGTGAGCTTCTTCTTCTTGAAGGTGGCGCTCTCCGCGACCTCCGCGAAGTCATTGGAGGAGCCGAGGAAGGTGACGCGGTAGGCCGCCCGCCCGTTGGAGAAGCTGTCCTGCGTGGCCTCCCGGATGCCCTTGATGGACTCCAGCGCCTTCTTGAAGTCCTTCGCCGCGCCGAAGCTCTCGAGGCCCGCCACGCTGACGTTCAGCTTCCTGCCGTTCACCGTCTGGTCCCGGAAGTGCTCGAGGATCGCCTTCCGCACCGGGCTGACGATCTCCTCCTTCTTGTCGCGGATGACCTGGAACGCGGTGCGCTCGTACGAAACCACGGTCTTGTTGGCGTTCTCGCGGGCGACCACCAGCTTGCCGTTGAGCTTGGCCACCTGCTCGCCGCTGTCGGTGGCGGCCAGCGCGAGATCATACTCACCGGTGACCGGGTACACCGGCGCGCTCTTGAGCAGCTCACCCGCCTGCTGGTGCCGCAGCACCGCCTTGCCGTAGAGCACCCAGGCCGCCTTCGAGAGATCGTTGATCTGCTTGAGCTCCGTGGCGCCCAGGGTCGCCGCGCCCTCCAGCTTGAGACTGCCGTTGATGGCCTGGGCGTCCTTGATGTCCCACCCGTCGGCCTTCAGCGCCTCGGTCAGCACGGTGGCCAGGCTCTCGGAGTTGATCATCGCCTTGCCGTCGAGCGGAATGGTCTGCTCCTGCACCACGATCACCACCGACGGGCGCCCCATGCGCTTGACGAGGTCCCTCGCCGCGGCGATGTCCTTGTCGAGGTGCTCGGTGATGACGCTGGCCTTCACCCGCACCCTGGCCACGCCCTTCTCGACCTTCTTGTCGAGCACCTCGAAGCTCTTCACGTAGCCGGAGGTGTTGGCGAAGATCTGGTCGCGCACCAGCTGGTTGTTCACCACCACGGTGTCGGCGTCGATGCGCACTCCGGCGGCCTGCTCCACCGCGGCGCGCAGCGCGCTCTGCTGCGCGTCCTGGACGGCGCGCGCCTCGTCCTTTCCGAGGACCGCGGCCTCTCCCGTCCCCTCCTTCACCACCACGGTGGCCTGCGCGAAGGCGGTGCAGGCGAGCGACAGCGCGACGACTGACGATTTGAGCATGTTCATTGGGAGGCGCCTTCAGTTGAGGACGATGACGACCTTGCCGTCCGCCAGGAAGCCGGTGTTCAACGAGGCCAGCTTCTTCGCGTCCTCCGCCGAGAGCCGGAGCTCCGCGCCCTCGGCCGCGGCGGCCTTCAGCACCAACGGCTTCTCGCCGGCCTTTCGCGACGTGTTGGCGTCCTCGATGCTCTGCACGTAGCTGGCGACCCCGGTCTGCTTGCGCGCGTCGGCCGAGAGCGAGTCGACGCTGTAGAGCGGTCGACCGGACTCATCGAGCACCCGGGGGAGCAGCGCGGGCTGCACCTTGAGCCCCCGGGCGTCGATCACCAGCCCGGTGTTGGTGACCGCCGCTTCCTTCTTCCCGGCCGCCAACACCTGCGCGGCGTCGGGGTCCACCACGTCGGAGAGCAGCGCCAGCGGCACCTCGATCTCCACCTCCACCCCGCTGTCGCTGAAGTAGCGCTTGTTGACGATGGTGTAGCCGCGCACCAGCCCCTCGACGCGGGTGCGGACCTCGTCCTTCTCCATCAGCTCGCCGACCTTGCGGGTGCCGTCGACCGACACGCCCTTCACCTGGCCGAGCAGGTTGCGGAGCGCGTCGGCGAGCGCGGCCCGCTCCGCGCCGAGGCGCGCCACCGCGGGGTTCTGCGCCTTCAGATCAGGCGCGCCCTGGCCGGTGGCCCGGACCACCTGCCCCGCCCAGTTGACACCCGGCTGGGGCTTGCTCTCGGCGGCCCACGAGCACGAGCCCGCAAGCAAGACTGCGACGATGGTGTGCTTCATTGGCGGGCCCCCTGCGTGGCGCTAACGAGTGACTGACAGTGGCACTGTACGGCGTCGGGGCCTGCCTCTTCAACCACGCCGACTTACTCAGCGATGTCGCGCGTCACGTACTGGTCGATCAACCGGCGGTGGCGCTCGGTGAGCAGCGTGAAGCGCACCCCGCTGCCCTCCTTCTTGCGGTCGAGATCCGCCCACTCCCGCACCACCTCACCCTCGGCGTAGATGACCTCCTCGGAGCCGGGCAACTGGAACTGCAGCCCCACCCGCTTCCCCGACATGTCGGGCTCGATGAGGTGCGCGAGGCCCACGCCTTCGCGGGAGATGTCGGAGGCCCGCGTCATGTACGGCACCCCCGCCACGTACTTGTTGAGGAAGATGTCGAGGTTGACCCGGTTCTGCTTGCGCTTGTTGCTCATGTGGCTCCTTGGGCGACGCGCTGCAACGAGCTTGCAGCGAGCTGTTGCGAAGCCTACGGGCCTGCGCTGACCCGTCAAAAAAACGCCCGGCGGAGCGCCTTCAACGCCGCACGAACGCCGAGATGGCGTCGGCGGTCACCGGCGACCACGACACGCCCACGTGGCTGGCGTCGTCGATGACGACGAAGCCCGCGCCCTGAGGGAGCCGCTCGTACTCGCGGCGCGACGGCTCCAGCCCCAGCAGCGCGTCGTGCCGGGCCGCGATCCACAGCGTCGGGAGCGCCAACGCGGCGTGAAAGGTGTCGGCGTCGGTGACCGCGAGGCCCCGCATCATGGTGTACGTGTAGCGGAGCGTATCGAGCGGATCCGTCAGCGCCTCCGGCTTGTCGAGCGACAGCACGTAGCGGTGGACGTTGCCGCGCAGCGCGTCTCCCACCGCGCCGAGGCTCACCCGCGCGTAGCTGGTCCCGATGACGCGGCCACACTCCCAGGTGTCGAACTCGTTCTGCGGCTGGTCGGCGTGGTTGAAGGGCGCCAGGAGGACCAGGCCGGCGAGCTCGCGGGCGCCGCCGGTCTCCACCGCGCGCGCCACCAACCCGGCGCCGCCACTGTGGCCCCCCAGGTACGTCGGCAGCCCCGCGTACGCGCCCCGGAACGCCGCGAGATGCAGGCCGAGATCCCTCACCAGCTGATGCTCGTCGGCGGCGTCGCCCACGCGACCGGGGAAGGTGACGCCGTCGTCGAGGTAGCGCGCCGGGCTCCCGTCGCCGCACTCGCCGGGGGCGCCGCAGCGGCTGAGGCCGTGGCCGCGGAGGTCGATGACGCGCACCACCAGGCCCCGTTCAGCCAGGTGCTTGCCGAGGATGGCGTACAGCGCCCCGTGCGCCGAGGAGCCGTGCACGAAGAGCATCGCCGCCACCGGCGCCCCCTCGGGGAGCCAATCGGCGTAGGCGAGCCCCAGCCCATCTTCGGCTTCGAGGAAGGCCGCCGGCGGAGCGGACGGCCCTCCCTCGGCCAGAAAGGCCTCCTCGGACGGCGTCAACGCACCGAGCGCCCCGGGCGGGACGGGCTCACACTCCGGGGCGCAGGCGGCGGCCAGGACGCCCGCGGCGAAGACCACAGACCAACACCTCATGGCGTCTCCTCCCCCGGCTGCGCGGCCGGCGCGGTCCGGAGGCTGAAGCCGACCTCCACGCCGAGGGTGAACGTCGGCAGGACCGCGCGCGCGAAGGACGCCTCCCACAGGGGGTTGGCGTGCGGCGCCCCCACGGGGACATGAATGTTCGCGCCCGCCACCACCGCGAGGAACACCCCCAGGGGTCGACCCAACTGCAGCGAGTAACCGACGCGCGGATGAAAGGACGGGCCGAGGGAGGTGAGCGCGCCGCCTCCCGTGGTGGCCGCGAGGTTGGTGAGGTGGCTGGTGAAGCCGCCGAGCAGCTCGATGAACAGCCCGTTGTCGAAGCGGTAGCCGGTCCCGCCCATCAGCTCGGCGAGATTCTGCACCGTCGGCAGTCGCCCCGGCGCCGCGTGGAGGTTGAAGCCGGTGTTCATGGCGAAGCTGGCGTAGAGGTTGCCGTCGAAGAAGACGCGCCCGCGCAACCCCCAGACTGGAAAGAAGACCGAGGCGACGGGTGAGAAGCCGTACTCCACCAGCGCGGGGTCGAGCGCGGTGTAGGGGCCGAACCTCGGCTCGAAGGCCACGCTCAACGCGAGCGCCGGCGCCGCCTCGGCCGTCCGCGAGGACGCCACGCTCAGGGACGCCAGGAGCGCCACTGCCAACCCGCCCAACGGGGAACGACTGCGCCGATGACACACGGTGAGACTCCTGCAGCGAGAGACGCGTCCCAGCTTCCCCGCAGAGGCGCGGCGGCGCACGTCACGTTGCTGCAACGAAGTCACACGCCCGAAAGGAGACGCCGCCGCGGGGCCGTCAGATGATCCAGCCGCCGCCGAGCACCTGCGCGCCGTCGTAGACCACCGCCGCCTGCCCCGGCGTCACCGCCCGGGCCGGCGCGTCGAGCAACACCTTGTAGTGCCCGTTGAGCTCCAGCTTCACCCGCCCGGCCACCCCGCCGTGACGATGCCGGATGCGCACCGTCACCGGGCGCTCCGCGCCGGGCGCGACGTCGACCCAGTGCGGCTTGAGCAGGTGAAAGCTGCTGCGCTCCGCCTCGCTCGCCGGGCCCACCACCACCTGGTTCTTCGCCGCGTCGAGGCGCTGCACGTAGAGCTTCTCGGAGTGCGCCACCGCCAGGCCCTTGCGCTGCCCCACCGTGAAGCGGTGGATGCCGTCGTGCGCGCCCAGCACCTCGCCGTCGGGCCAGGTGGGCTTGGGGTGGCTGAACGCGAGCGCGGACAGCGACGGAGAATCGGCGATCTTCCAGATCGGAAG
>CALNBU010000947.1 GCA_937875615.1 uncultured Archangium sp. | reverse complement strand
GTTGAAGCCGTCGCACCCCGAAGCGCCCGCCGTCGGGTTGGAGGCGTTGCCCGACGCGCTGCGGGAGCAGCTGGGGGCCGACGAGGAGCGCTTCACCGCCGCCTGCGTCGGGGACCTCGACGGAGACCCGGCCGCCGACGTGTGGTCGATTTCTTCTGAGCCCCGGGTCATCGACGGCGTCGAGGTGCAGCCGGGCCGGGTCCACCAGGACGTGAACGACCTGGTCGACTGAAAGAAGCAGGAAATTCCGGGGCGGAGGCGTGGGTGGTAGCGTCCGCCGCCGACTCCACACGCGATGGCTCAGAAGGAAACGACAGCGAAGACAGTCGGGCCCGAATTGCGGCTCGTCGACCGGCGTGCCTTCGTCGGCTTTCCAGAGCTCCAGCTGGCGCCGGGCGTGGTGGTCACCGACTTCGCGCTCTCGATTCCCGATGTGACCTTCCCGATGAACCTCTCGGGCGGGGCGTCGCGCTACCAGAAGAAGAAGCTCGACTTCGGCTTCCTCGAGCTGTCCATCGACGCGGAGGTGCTGCAGCGCGAGGTGCGCGCCGCCTCGGCGAAGCTCTCGGAGCTGGACGACGTCCGGCTGCACTTCCACCCCGGGCACCTCGAGGTGCAGGCCCGCCTCCGCGGCCCCGAGCGCGCCCCCGTCACCTTCAAGGTGTCCTTCGACGGCGACGGCGAGCGGCTGGCGCTCTACCTCTACGACGTGCGCCTCTACGCGTTCTCGCCCACGCCCGCCTCGCGGCTGGGGGCCATCGTCAGCGAGGCGGTGCGCGAGCTGGGCGTGCTGCCCGACGTGGAGCGCCGGGGGGCCAACGGCTTCTCCGCGCGGGTGCTGCCGGGGCTGGTGGAGCAGGCCGCGGTGTCCCGCGGCTACAAGATGCCCGCGCTCGACCAGGCCCGCCTGGCGGAGGCCAGCGTCACCAGTCGCGGCGTGCGGCTCCGGTTCTCTTCCGGTGGCCTGCCGCCGCCCGGCGCGCCCGACGAGGAGCTGCTGCTGGCGCTGGAGGGCGCGCGCGCCTTCGCCGACGCCGAGGAGCTGCTGGCCCAGAACAAGCTGGCCGAGGCCCGCCAGGCGTACCTGCGGCACGGCGACGCCGTCGACGCCCACCCCTTCGCCGTGGAGCGCCTGCTGACGTTGCTGGTGGCCGACACCGCGTCGCACGAGCTGGCGCTCGACCTGGCGGCCTCGCTGCAGCGGCGGCGCGACCGCAGCGCCACCGGCCTGTGGGCCGAGGCGGTGGTGCGGGAGCGGAAGGGTGAGTTCGCCCGCGCCTCGGAGCGCTACCTGGCGCTCTGCGCGCTCTCGCGGAAGCACCACGACGAGGCCGGCGCCTTCTT
>CALNBU010000946.1 GCA_937875615.1 uncultured Archangium sp. | reverse complement strand
GGCCCGACGATGCGGGCGCCGGCCGTGACGCGGGCCACCGCGCCGATGCAGGCCAGCGCACCGACGCCGGTCACCGCGTCGACGGCGGCCTGCCCGACGCCGGGCCGCCGCTGAACCCCGGTGACGCCGGCGCGGCCGACGTGTACCTGACGGTGCGCGCCGACCAGCCGACGCACCACATCTCGCCGCTCATCTACGGCACCAACCAGCCGCACCAACCGGACCAGGCGCGCTACGGGCTGGTGCGCATGGGCGGCAACCGGCTCACCTGCTTCAACTGGGAGAACAACGCCTCGAACGCCGGCAGCGACTACAACTACCAGAACGACGACTACCTGGTGATGGAGCTCCCGTCCGGCCAGCGTGGCACCGCCGGCGCCGCGGTGAAGAGCCGCCTCGACGTGGCCAGCGGGCTGGGCGCGGCGCTGCTGGTGACGGTGCCCATCGTCGACCTGGTGGCGGCCGACCGCAACGGCGGCGGCGACGTGCGCAACACGCCCAACTACCTCGACACCCGCTTCCGGAAGAACAAGGCGCGCAAAGGTGCGCCGCTGTCGCTCACGCCCGACACCAGCGACGACAGCGTCGCTCAGGACGAGTTCATCCACTGGCTCCGCGCCAACGCCGGCGAGGTGCCCATCGTGGTGTCGCTCGACAACGAGCCCGACCTCTGGAGCGACACGCACGAGCAGGTGCACCCCACCCCGGTGACCTACACGGAGCTGGTCGAGCGCTCCATCGCCTACGCCTCCGGGGTGAAGTCCGCCTGGCCCGAGGTGCCCGTCACCGGCTTCGTCAGCTACGGCTGGGCCGGCTACGTCAACCTGCAGGACGCGAGCGACGCCCAGGGCCGCGGGGAGTTCATCGACTACTTCCTCGCCCAGCTGGCCGCGGCGTCCGCGACGGAGGGCCGCCGGCTGGTCGACTACCTCGACCTCCCCTGGTACCCCGAGGCGCGCGGGAATGGCCGCATCATCGGCACCGACACCAGCGCGGCGTCGGTGCGCGCGCGCGTGCAGGCCCCGCGCAGCCTGTGGGACCCGGCCTACGAGGAGACCAGCTGGGTGCGCGACTACGTGGGCGGGCCCGTCAACCTGCTGCCCCGGCTGAAGGCGAAGATCGCGGCGCACTGGCCCGGCACCCGGCTGGCCTTCACCGAGTGGAACTACGGCGCCGGCGGACACATCAGCGGCGGCGTGGCCGTGGCCGACGTGCTGGGCATCTTCGGGCGCGAAGAGGTCGGGCTCGCCAGCTACTGGAAGCTCAACGGCGAGGAGCCCTGGGCCGAGGCCGCGTTCGCGGCGTTCCGCAACTTCGACGGCGCGGGGGCCGCCTTCGGAGACACCTCGCTGGTGGCCACCACCAGCGACACCGAGGCCACCTCCATCTACGCCAGCCTCGACGCGGCCGACCCGCAGCGGGTGGTGCTGGTGGTCATCAACAAGGACACCGCCAGCCACGACGCCGCGCTGACGCTGACGCACGGCACCGCCTTCTCCCGGCTCCGGGTCTTCACGCTCACCGGTGACGCCGCGGCGCTGCGCGCCGGGCCCGACATCACGGCGAGCGACACCAACGCCTTCCGCGCGACGCTGCCCCCGCTGTCCGTCTCGGTGCTGGTGCCCATGCCGTGAGCAAGCTCGCGCTGCTCTCCATCGCGCTGGCCACGGTGGTGCTCCCGCTGGTGGCCGCGAGAGACCCGAACCCGCGGCGCGCGCTCAAGAAGGCCCTGGTGTGGGTGTTGTCCTTCAACCTCTTCTTCGTTTTCTTCCTCCGCGTGGTGGTGCCACGACTCGGCTGAAGCCCGATGCGACGACTGACGCTCCTCACCCTCGCGCGGTACCGCTGGCCAGCGCTGGCCGCCGCGGCGTGCACCCTGCTGGTGGCGCAGCTGGTGGGTCTGGCGCGCTCGGAGCGCTGGGTGGCGTGGGCCGAGGTCTACGTGCACGAGCCCACCACCATGCACCGCATCGCCAACCCCTTCATCGCCACGCCCAGACAAGGCGACGGGCTCAAGGAGCTGGAGACCTGGCTGACCTCGAAGGAGCGGCTGGTGGCGTTGGTGAAGGACGCCGCGCTCCTCGACCGCTGGGCGCCGGGGAGGCCTCCGGTGCAGCAGCTCGTCGGTCGGCTCCGGGCGCGGCTGCGGGGTCCGCCCGCCGACGAAGACCTCTTCGAGGCGCTGGTGGAGCTGGTGGACCGGCGCGTCGACGTGACGTTGGAGCGCGATCGGCTGGTGCTGGTGGCCGAGTGGAGCTCGCCGGACGTGGCGCAGCAGCTCGTCGCCTCTCAGCTCGCCGCGCTGCTTCGGGCCCGTGAGTCACAGGAGGTGCGCGCGCTCGAAGACGCGGCCTCCGCGCTCGACGAGCAGCTCTCCGGCGTGCAGGCCGAGATGGTCAATCGCATCAACGAGCTCGACGCGCGGGTGCTCCGGGCCCGGGCTGAAGGCAGGCACCCGGCCGTGGACGCCGAGCGGAGTCAGCTGGTGCGCGACCAGGAGCGCGCCGGACAGCTGCTGGTGCGCGCCACCGAGAAGCACCTGAGCGCGGAGGTGCTGGAGCGGGCCAACCGGCTCCGCTTCGTGGTGGTGCGGCCAGCGCTCCGCCCCCTGCGCCCGGAGGGAGCGCCGCCGGTGGTGCGCGCCCTGGTGGCGGGTCTGGCCGCGCTGGTGGCGGCGCTCACCACCGCCTTCGGGCTGGCGTTGGCGACCGGCACCCTGTTCACCCGCGCCGCCACACAACACGCGCTGGGGATGCCGGTGCTGGCGGTGGCCACCGGGGAGGCGCGCGAGCGCCGCGCCACGCGGCGCTGGTGGCGCTGGCCGGCGGCGCTCCTCTTCGGTGCGCTCTCGGGGCTGGCCCTGGGCATGGCCCGCGGAAACCCGATGACGGCCCTGGCGCCGACGCTCGCGGTCGTGGCGCTCTGGCAGCTGTGGACCCGGCCGCTCAAGTGGCCGCTCCTGCTGTTGATGTTGCTGGCGGTCACCGTCGACGACCCGTCGGACCGGCCCTACGTCGGGCTCTGGCAGTCGCCCACCCGGCCGCTGGGACAAATCTTCTACAACAACGTCGCGTGGTTCACCGGCTTCGAGCTCTCGGTGATGGGGCTCACCGCGTTGATGTTCCTGCGGCGCGTGGCCGGCGGGCTCCGGGGCTCCGGCGTCGACCCCGGCGGCGTGAATTCACCGGTGTTGTTGCGCCGCCTGCTGGTGCTCTCGGTGATGAGCGTGGGGTGGCTGGTGGTGATGGGCCTGGCGCGCGGCGGCGTCTTCCGCGAGGCGCTCTGGCAGTTCCGCTCACTGATGATGCTGCCTCTGGTGAGCATGCTGGCGCTGCACGCCTTCGAGTTCCCGCGCGACCTCAAGCCCCTGGCGGTGGTGCTGGGCATCGGCACCGTGATCAAGGCGCTGCTGGGCGCGTGGTTCATCTACCGCGTGGCCTCCCCCATGGGAGAGGCCACGCCGCACACCACCGGGCACAACGACACGATGATCTTCGTGATGGCGACGGTGCTGGCCTTCCTCCTCTTCTGGGAAGGGCCCTCGCGACGGCGCACGGCCTACGCGCTGGTCCTGCTGCTCTTCGCGGCCATCGCCATGCGCTTCAACGACCGGCGCATCGCCTACGTCGACATCGTCATCGCCCTGGCCTTCATCTTCACCATCAGCCCCTGGCACCGCGTGAAGCGCACCACCGTGCGCGCGGGGATGACCGTGCTCCCGGTGCTGCTGCTGTACATGGCCGCCGGCTGGAACGCCCACGGAGGCGTGTTCGCGCCGGTGGCGAAGGTGCGCTCCATCGTGGCGCCCGCGGAGGACACCGAAGAAGAGAGCTCCAACGTCGAGCGCGACATCGAGAACTACAACATCACCAAGTCCTGGGAGCAGAACATGTTCCTGGGCCAGGGCTTCGGCCACGCCTTCGACGAGTACATCCCCTCCAACGACTTCAGCCAGTCGCGCTTCGGCCACATCGGGCACAACTCCATCCTCTGGCTGCTGTGGATCGGCGGCATCACCGGCTACACCGGCGTGCTGCTCTACCTCGCGTTCGTGGTGTTCCTGATCGGCCGGACGCTCCAGAAGACCCAGGTCCAGAGCGAGCGGGTGGGGCTGATGATGGCCCTCGGCATCGTCCTCACCTACCTGATGCAGTCGTTCGGAGACATGGGGATGCTGTCCATTCAGTTTGCATTCTTCATGGGGAGCGCGATAGCCATCACCGGCCGGCTGGCCGTCCGGCACAACGTTCTGGCCTTCGAACCTCCTGTTTCTATTGAAGTTCCAGTTACGCGGAAACATCTGCCCAGACTGTCTACAGTCCAGGAAATCCAAGCGATTAAGTTACGTTGAATCCCGACGTGACGGAAACACACATTGTAGGTAGAGGTGCCTGAAAGCAGGCAACTTCCGCACTTACTCTTCCGAGAATCCACATCATGAACTCACTTTTTGGGCGTGTTGCAGCGGGGTTGAACGCAAGGTTGGCGCTGGCCGTCGACCTCGCCTTGCTGCTGGCGGTGCTGGTTGGCGCCTCGCTCCTGGGTTCGGGCTTCTCTCCGGCGCTGCCCAGCTTCGCGCTCAGCGCGGTGGCCACCTGGCTGTTCATGGCGCTGGCGCTCCGCCACTACGATCCCTGGGCCTCCGACCGCCAGTGGGCCGACGACGCGGCGATGACCTCGGTGCTGGTGCTGGCCGAGACCACCGTGCTGGCCACCGGCACCTACGTGTTCGGCATCGAGGGCCTGCCCAGCGCCGGCCTGTTCCTGCTCCTGCTCTGGCCCACCGCGCTGGTGCTGCGCGTCACGCTGTTCCGCACCATGACCCCGCGCTCCGGCCCCATCGACGAGGTGTTGGTGGTGGGCACCGGCCCGCTGGCCCGCGCCACCGCCGACGACATCCGCCGCAAGGGCCGCAGCGTGCTGCTGGGCTTCGTGCGCTTCTCCAACGAGACCGCGCCCGACGCGCTCCGCGGCCAGGTGATGGGCACGGCGAAGGACTTCGAGGCGGTGCTGCGCAGCATGCCCGTCGGCGAGGTGGTGATCGCCAACTACAACCTCGCCCACGCCGACGAGATGCAGGCGGTGGTGAAGACCTGTGAGCGCTTCGGCGTTCCCTTCGCGCTGCCGGCGAACATGTTCCGCCTGGAGCGCGCCCGCCCGCTGCTCTCGCACGCGGTGACCGACGGCTACATCCACTACCAGTCGGTGCAGAGCAAGCCGGTGCAGATGGCCTTCAAGCGCTTCTTCGACATCGTGTCCTCCGGCGTGGCGCTGTGGCTGCTCGCCCCGCTGCTGCTGGTGGTGGCGGCGCTGGTGAAGCTGACCAGCCGCGGCCCGGTGCTCTTCCGCCAGCAGCGCGTGGGCCTGCACGGCCAGCCCTTCGGGATGCTGAAGTTCCGCACCATGGTCGAGAACGCGGAGGCGCTGAAGGCGCAGCTCACCGCGCAGAACGAGATGGACGGCCCGGTCTTCAAGATGAAGCGCGACCCGCGCATCACCTCCATCGGCCGCTTCCTCCGCAAGTTCTCCATCGATGAGCTCCCCCAGCTCATCAACGTGCTCCGCGGTGACATGAGCGTGGTCGGCCCGCGCCCGCCGGTGCCCAGCGAGGTGGCGCGCTACGAGCCCTGGCAGCGCCGGCGCCTCTCGGTGCGCCCGGGCCTCACCTGCATCTGGCAGGTCTCCGGCCGCAACGAGATCAGCTTCGAGCAGTGGATGTACATGGACCTCCAGTACATCGACAACTGGAGCTTCAAGAAGGACGTGGAGCTGGTGCTCAAGACGTTCCCCGTGGTGCTGACCGGCCGGGGCGCCAGCTGACCCGACCGCGCGGCTGAGCAGGAGACGCGGTGACCGCAGTGTCCGACGAGCGGAGCCGGGGCGAGTTGCTCCTGGCGCTCCGCAACACCATCAAGCTCCTCACCTCGCTGCTCTTCACCTGGGGCATCGCGCTCGGCGTGCGCCTGCTGTTGCCGCGCTACCTGGGGCCCGATGCCTTCGGCGCGGTCAACTTCGCCGACGCCTTCACCAGCACCGCCTTCGTCATCGTCGGCCTCGGCCTCGACACCTACATCCGCAAGGAGGTGTCGGTACACCCCGAGCGCGCCAGCGACTTCTTCGCCGGCACCACCCTGCTGCGCGTGCTGCTGGCCCTGCTGGTGTTCGCCGGCATGCAGGCCTTCCTGGTCCTGGCCGACCGGCCGCGCGACTCCTGGCTGCTGGTGCACCTCTTCGGGCTCTCGGCGTTCCTGCTGGCGATGAACCAGAGCTTCGCCGCGCTGCTGCACGCGAAGGGCGAGGTCGACGGCCTGTCGGTGCTCAACGTGGTCACCAAGGTGGTGTGGGGCGCCGCCACGCTGCTCGCGGTGGTGCTGCGCTGGCCCCTGTGGACGGTGGCCTTCGCGGTGGTGCTCTCGGAGGGGCTCAAGAGCGCGGGCTCGCTGGTGCTGGTCAACCGGCACCTCCAGCTGAGCTGGAAGATCCACCCCGTGGCGGTGAAGGCCGCGGTGCTGGGGTCGCTGCCCATCTTCCTCAACGTCGCCGCGCACACCATCTACAGCAAGCTCGACGTCAGCATCCTCGCGGTGGTGGCCAACGAGCGCGAGGTGGCCTGGTACGGCGCCTCGAACATCATCGCCGGGCTGGCGCTGATGGTGACGCCGATGATCAGCTGGGTGTTGATGCCGCTCTTCGCGCGCGCCCGGGCGCGCAGCGACGAGGAGTACACGAAGGTGATGCGGCGCTCGCTGGAGCTGGTGCTCAACATCGCCTTCCCCTGCTCGCTCTTCGTGGGCATCGGCGCCGAGACCTGGGTGGTGCTGCTCTACGGCGAGGCCTACGCGCCGGCCGCCACCTCGCTGGAGATCCTCTCCAGCATCTTCGTGCTCACCTACGTCGCCATTCTCTCCTCGAACGCGCTCATCCTCACCGGGCGCGCGTGGCTGCAGGCCGGCATCAGCATCTTCGGGCTGGCGGTGAACCCGCTGCTCAACTGGCTGTGCATTCCCCCCGCGATGGCCCGCTGGAGCGAGGGCGGCGCCGGCGTCGGCGCGGCCACCGCGCAGCTGGGCACGGAGCTGGTGGTGACGGTGTTGATGACCGCGCTGGTGGGGCGCCGGGCCTTCGACCGGCGCTCGGTGCTCATCATCGTGAAGACCCTGCTGGTGTGCGCGGCCGTGGTGGCCTTCGACCGCCAGCTCCAGGGGAGCATGCCCGCGCTGGCCCGGCTGGCGCTGGATCTCGTGGTGTACGCGGTGCTGGCGGTCGTCTTCGGCGCGGTCCACCTGCGCGAGACGGTGGCCTTCGCCCGCGCCGCCCTCCGCCGACAACCCGATACGGGTGACGGCGCCGGCAATCTGCCGCACGATGCGCCGTCCTCCGACCCGAGCCCGCCATGACCCGACTCGCCCTCCCCTGCGCCCTCTTCGTGCTGTGTGGCTGCTACACGCCCAAGGGGAGCTTCACGCCCATCAACGACTACCACCTGCCGGTGAACGGCGAGTACCGCATCGCCCCCGGAGATCTGCTCAACGTGCAGGTGTTTCAGCAGGAGGCGATGTCGGCGCGGGTGCGGGTGCGCCGCGACGGCCGCGTCTCGCTGCCCATGGTGGGAGACGTCGACGTCGTCGGCCAGGGCCCCGCGGAGCTCGCCGAGCTGCTCCAGCAGCGCCTCAAGGACTTCATCCACACGCCGCGCGTGAACGTGGTGCTCGAAGAGGCGCGCCCGCTCTCGGTGTCGGTGGTGGGCGAGGTGGTCAGGCCGGGCCTCACCGTGCTCGACCCCAACTCCGGCGTGCTCACCGCGCTGGCCTCCGCCGGCGGCCTCACCGACTTCGCCCACCGCGACGGCATCTTCGTCCTTCGCCGGCGACCCGGCGACGATGCGGTGCACCGCATCCGCTTCACCTGGGAGGAGCTCTCGCAGGGCGCAGGCAACGCCGGTCGCTTCGTGCTCCAGCCAGGCGACACCGTGGTGGTCGAGTGACGTGAGATGGACCGCGCGGGGGTGACACCGGCGTTGGCCGCGGCGCTCCTGCTCGCCGCGCTCGCTCCACGGCCCGCAGCCGCGGTGGAGGTCAACACACGCCAATCGGTGCAGACTGGCATCCGCATCCGCACCCCGCTGCCGGGAGACGCCTCTCGCAACTGGTTCACCGGCGACCTCGAGGTGCTGCCGGTGCTCCAGGGCGCGCTGCGCTGGCACCGCACCCTGCTCTCATTGCGCCTGAACCCCAGCCTGATGGTGCGCGAGCCGCACCTGCAGCAGCGGCAGGTGTTCGCGCTGGCCGCGGGCCAGCTGTCCCTCACCACCCGCGGCGACCGCTGGGACCTCCAGCTCGAACAAGAGGGCTCCTGGGGCGTGCAGGACGTCGGCACCCTGCGCAACCCCGACGGCTCGCTGCCCACCGGGGTGCCCGAGGTGCAGACGCTGGGCGCGGTGCCCTTCCTCCGCTCCGCCACCTCGGTCACCCTCAACGGGACGCCCGCCCCGCGCTTCGGCTACGGGTTGATGGCCGGCTACCTGGTGCAGGGCAGCCCCGACCCCACCAACGTCACCATGCCGCTGCAGTGGGGACCCAACGGGCTGGGCCGCGTCCGCTGGCAACCGGCGCACCCCGACTGGGTCACCACCGCCCTGACGGCGTCGCAGCGCACCTTCTCCACCGGCCAGCAGCAGTTCATCTCCATGCTCACCGGCGCGTGGGACCGCAGCTGGTCGACGCGCGTCAACTCCTCGCTGGGGGCGGGCGTCGCGCTCACCCGGGAGACCATCATCGAGGTGCCCGGCGGCCCGCTGCCCGGCGACTACCTCGAGGTCCTCCCGGTGGTCTTCGCCTCGGTGGGCACCCGCGAGCACATCAACCAGCAGGTGCTGTCCTTCCAGCTGGCGGCGCGCCTGGCGCCCTTCGCCGACCGCTTCACCGGCGGCGTGTACGAGCGCGCCGAGGCCGACGCCCAGCTGACCTGGCAGCCCGAGCGCACGCTGACCTTGCGGCCCAACATCGGCTTCGCCTACGCAGTGCCGGTCGGGCGGGCGACGCAGGCCGGAGACCGGGTCTTCTTCGCCGAGGGCACGGTCACCTGGTGGGCCCAGCCATGGCTGGGGCTGGTCGCCTATTCCCGCGTGGCGTTGGTGTCACAGCCCCGCCTGGGCATCGTCGATCAAGTGCAGTGGCTAGGAACGCTCTCGGTCATGGTACAGAACGAGCAGTCCTTCGTGTGGTGAGCACTTCGGGGGGAACACGACAATGAACGGCACAGGACTCACAGCGTTGGTGGTTGACGACGACCCGGACATTCGCCGCATCATCTCGGCGATCCTCTCCAGGTTGGGCTTCTCGGTGAGTCAGGCCGCCGATGGGCGCGAGGCCATCAAGCGCCTCGACGCCGCGCGCCCCTCGCTGCTGTGCCTCGACCTGATGCTCCCGGAGTCGTCCGGCTTCGACGTCTGCGAGCACGTGCTCAAGGCCCCGCCGCTGTCCGGCCTGCCCATCCTCATGGTCTCGGCCCGCGACATGCCCGACTCGCGCGCGGTGGCCGAAGAGCTCGGCGTGCACAGCTACCTCATCAAGCCCTTCACCCAGGCGGAGTTCATCGCCAGCGTGAAGGCCCTGATGCCCGGAGCGGTCTCTTGACCACCCCCGAACAGGACCAGGCGGAGTTCGAGCTCTTCGACTACGCCTACCTGCGCAACCTGGTGGGCTTCGTGTTCCGCGGCGTGCGGCGGCATCGGCTGCTCGCCGCCTGCTCCTTTCTCCTGGTGCTGGGGCTGGGCGTGGGCGCGGTGGTGCTGTGGCCCCGGCGCTGGCAGGCGGAGTCGCGCCTGCTGGCCAACCAGAACCAGCTCATCCGGACGCTGGGCAATCCCCGCACCAGCCTCCCTTCGGAAGACCCCACCCACGCGGCGCGGGAGATCGTCTTCGCCCACGACAACCTGGTCTCGCTCATCAGGCAGACCAACCTCATGGAGCAGTGGCACCAGTCGCGGCCCACGGTGCTCAAGGTGCGCGACG
>CALNBU010000945.1 GCA_937875615.1 uncultured Archangium sp. | reverse complement strand
GGCTCTTCGATGACATCCGCCACATGATCGGCCGCATGTACCGCCGCCAGCGGGAGTACACGCAGTTTGCGGACCGGCTGAGCGAGATCATCACGCAGCTTCAGGCGATCGAGATCGTGGGCCGCGCGCCGTCGGACGACGGCCTGTGTCTGCCGTTCACCTGCCCCGGCGCGCTCAACGTCTGCGGCGCGGCGTGCGTGGCCTTCGGCACCACGCAGCACTGCGGTGGCTGCGGAGACGCCTGCCTCCCGGGGCAGCTGTGCAGCGCCAACACCTGCCAGGATGACCTCGAGGCGGTGCGCTGGCCGACGCCGCCGCTGTCGACGCCGTCGGGGGCCTTCGTCTCCGGGCCGGGGACGGCGACCCAGAGCAGCACCGGGTTGATGTGGGAAGAGGTGCCGTCGCCTTCGCTCTACGACCAACCCGCGGCGGTGGCCCACTGCGCGCAGCTCTCGCTGGGTGGGTACACCGACTGGCGCCTGCCGACGCTCAACGAGCTCAAGACGCTGGTCGACTACGGCGTTGATGGCGGCGCCCGCATCTCGGAGCGCCTCGGGGGCGCGCCGGCGGAGCCCGCCTGGGCGTCGACCACCTTCGCCTCGGGGCCGGCCAACGGCTGGGTGGTGGACTTCGGTGACGGCACCAGCCACACCGCGCCGTCTGGCAGCACCGCGCGCGCCCGCTGCGTGCGGTGGTTGCCGCTGCCCCAGCCGGCGCAGCGCTTCGTGGCCACCGTCGACGAGGTGGCCGATGCGCTCACCGGGCTGACCTGGCAGCGCGCCGGCGCGACGCTCTCCGCCGCGCCCGAGGCTGCCTGCGCGGCGCTCGGCGTGGGCTGGCGGGTGCCGTCGGTGAGAGAGCTCGCCACGCTGGTCGACGTGCGCCGCAACAGCCCGGCCATCGACCTCACGCTCTTCCCCGGGACGGAGAACGACTACTACTGGACCTCGACGCCGCTCGCGGGGACGGCGGGGCAGCGCTGGTTGATTCTCTTCTCCGGCGGCTCGGAGGGTCCGCTGACGGGCTCCAGCTACCGGCTGCGCTGCGTGCGTTGAAGGCCCGGGCCGCTCAGCGCTTCAATACGCGCTCGAGCGCCGCCACTACCGCGCTGGCGTCGTTCATCGACACCGCGCCCATGTGACCCACGCGGAAGTACCTCGTCTTCAGCTCCGGGTGCAGGCCGCCGGCCACCACCACGCCCTCCGCGCCGAGCGCCTTCACCAGCGCGGCGTCGACGCCCTCCGGGTAGTACAGCGCGGAGAGCGTGTGCGCGGCCAGCGCTTCGGACTTCGGCAGCATCGTCAGGCCGAGGCGCTGCCACGCGGCGCGCAGCCAGCGGGCGGTGGCCTGGTGGCGGCGGACGCGGGCGGGCATGGTCTCGGCCACCAACTGCTGGAGGCTCACGTCGAGCGCGGCGATGAGATTCACCGGCGGGGTGGCGAAGTACGCGGGCTTCTCCGCCTCGTAGGCCTGGTGGATGGGGAGCCACTCCGCGAAGTCGAGGTACACCGACGCCACCGGGCGCGTGCGCGCCTGCCAGGCGGCCATGGCGCGGGGGCTGGCCAGCAGCACCGCCAGACCCGGCGGGACGCCGAGCGCCTTCTGCGACGCGGTGAGGGCCACGTCGACGCCCCAGGACTCCATGGCGAGGGCCTCGCCGCCGACGCTGCACACGCCGTCGACCAACACCAGCGCGCCGTGCCGCTGCGCCGCCTGCGCGTAGGCCTGCACCGGTGTCAGCACCGCGGTGGAGGTGTCGACGTGCGTCACCGTCAGCAGCTTGAAGGGGCCGCCCGCCAGCGCCCGCTCGACCTCTTCGGCGGTGGGGGCGTCGCCGGGCGCGGCCCTCACGTGGGTGACGGCGGCGCCGTGTCGCTCGAGCATGGCGGCGAGGCGGTCGGAGAAGTAGCCGGTGTTCACCACCAGCGCGCGGTCGCCGGGCTGCGTCAGGTTGGCGACGGCCATCTCCATGGCCAGGGTGCCGCTGCCGGCCACGACGAAGGGCTGCGCCGAGGGCGCCTCGAACACCACGCGCAGGTTCTTCAGCGCGCGGGAGAAGGCCTGCATGAAGAGCGGGTCGAGGTGCCCGCGCGTCTTCTGGCCGAGGGCGCGCAGCACCGCGGGGTCGAACTCGATGGGCCCGGGAATCATCAACAGGTCGCGTTCGCTCATGTCGGGAGCGCTTACCACGCCGGCGCGGTGCGGAAGCGCAGGCCATTTCGTCGCGGTTTGTTATGTGCGGCCGCCATGAACGAGCTGCGGTTCTTCGCGAAGCTGCTGGTGCTGGACATCAACGCCTCGGCGGCGTTCTACGAGGGCCTGGGCTTCGTGCGCGTGGGGGCCGACGGCACCTTCATCCACCTGCGCTGGGAAGAGGGCGGCGACGTGCTGCTGGTGAAGGCGCCCACCGGGGTTCCGCTGGAGGGGCGCCGCGGCTGGGGCGTGCTGCTGTGCTTCAAGACCTCCACCGAGGTGAGCGCGCTGCAGGAGCGCGCGGAGAAGCTGGGGGCGCGCGTCAACGAATCGGAGACGCCCTGGTACACCAGGGAGCTCATCGTCACCGACCCCGACGGCTACCGACTCAACTTCCTGCAGCCCTCATGAGCTCCCTGGACATCGGGGTGGTGGGCACCGGCACCGCGGGCAGCGCGACGGCGTTGTTCCTCGCGCGGGCCGGGCACCGCGTCACCGTGTACGAGCGGGTGGCCCAGCCGTCGACGGTGGGGGCGGGCATCATGCTCCAGCCCACCGGCATGGCGGTGCTGCGGGCGCTGGGGCTGGCGTCGGAGGTGGTGCCGCGCGGAGACGTCATCGACGCGCTGAAGGTGGAGACGCCCGGCGGCCACGCGGTGATGGACCTCCGCTACGCCGACCTGCAGCCCGGCCTCTTCGGCGTCGGCCTGCACCGCGGGGTGTTGTTCGACGTGCTGTTCCGCGCCGTGGCCAGCGAGCCGGGCGTCACCCTGCGCACCGGCGTGGGGGTGGAGTCGCTGCGGTCGCACCCGGACGGCTCGGTCTCGGTCTTCACCGGCGCGTCACGCGAGGCGCTGGGCCGTCACGCGGTGCTGGTGGTGGCCGACGGCGCGCGGAGCGGGCTGCGCGACGACACGGCGCTGGGCAAGCAGGTCTCCCGCTACCCGTGGGGCGCGCTGTGGGCCATCGTGCCCGACGAGACCAACCGCTACACCGGGCGGCTCTTCCAGGTGGTGCGCGGCACGCAGCGGCTCATCGGCCTGCTGCCTACCGGCCACGGCCCGGGAGGCGGCCCGCGCATGGTCAGCTTCTTCTTCTCGCTGCCGGTGGCCGCGCGCGAGGCCTTCTTCGAAGGTGACTTCGACGCGTGGAGAGCGGGCGTGCTGGAAGACGTGCCCTCGGCGGCGCCGGTGCTGGAGCGGCTGGCTGGCCCCGAGGCCCTGTTGTTCTCGGAGTACCACGACGTGTCGATGTGGCCGTGGAACACGCGGGGCGTGGTGTACGTGGGCGACGCCGCGCACGCCATGAGCCCGCAGCTGGGGCAGGGCTGCAACCTGGCGCTGCTCGACGCCTACAGCCTGGGGCAGGCCTTCGTGGCCCCGGAGAGCGTCGCCGACGCGCTCCACGCCTACTCCCGCGCGCGCCGTTGGCATCTGCGCTGGTACCAGTTCATCACCCGGGCGCTGACGCCATTCTTCCAGTCGGACCTGCGCGCGTTGGCGACGCTCCGCGACGTCGGCGTGCCGCTGGCGGCGAAGGTGCCCTGGATGCGCAAGCACATGGTGGCGGCCATGGCGGGCATCTCCCGCGGGCCCTTCGCTGACTGGCTGCCGCTGCCCTGAGCGCACCAGACGCCGACGCCCCACTCCCCGGGTGAGGAGTGAGGCGCGGTGAGCCTTCAAAGCCGAATTGGAGTCAGGCGCGGCCGTGCTTCTTCGCGGCGTCGCGCACCAGGCCCTCGGGCCAGGTGTCGGGGCCGTAGCGGCCGAGAATCTGCACCGCGCCCTTGTCGTCCTTGCCCAGCACGAAGGGGCCACGGTTGCCTTCGCGCAGCGCGTAGGCGCCCTCGGGCTTGACCACCTTCACGGTGGCGTCGACCTTGCCGAAGACCACCGACTTCACCTTGAGCTCCACCACCTGACGGGCGGCGGAGTCCGGCAGGCTGGAGGCCTCGGTCTCGCGCGACGGCTTCTGGGGAGACTGCTCCAGCACCTTCACCACCTCGGCCAGGACCGCGGCGTCGGCACCGGGCAGCACTTCGTCAATCAGTTCGGGAGGGATGGCCATGGAGGAGTTCCTTTCAGTCGACGATGTGAACAGCGCGGTACAGCTCGGCGAACTTGTCGAGCGGGATGGAGAAGAACCCGTCGTTCTTCCCGTCGTTGCCGTACTCCGACTGGCCCCAGGGATTGCGCACCTTGACGAACTTCTGGCCGTCCTTCTCTTCGACGCCCAGCACCGAGTACGCGTGGTTCGCGTACACGCCGGTGTTGGTGTAGCGCGCCGACTGGTCGGTGCCGTAGGTGCCGGCGGCCATCGGCTTGCCGGCCTCCGCCGCCTTCTTGATGCGCTCGTACATGCGGTCGGCGTTCGCCGCGCTGAGGTTCTCGTAGGCGTACGGACGGCCCAGCACCTCGGCCATCACCTGGCCGGCGACGCCGCCGTTGCCGATGCGGTCGTAGCTGCCCTTCCACTGCGCGTAGGCCTTCTCCACGATGGGGAACCACATCTCCATCTTGTCGGGCGCGGTGGAGCCGCCGAGCGAGCTGCCGTAGATGGGGCCGCCGTAGCTGCGCGCGTAGAGGTCGCCGTCGACGGTGACCTGCTGCGGGCGGCCGCCGCTGTAGTTGTTCGCGGAGTGGAAGGTGACGGTGTACGTGCCGTCGCCGTTGTCCTTGATCATGTTCTTGATGGCGTCGGGGTTCTGCGCCGCGATGCTGGCCAGGGCCGCCGGGAAGTAGCAGTTGCCGATGGCGCCCTGGCGCACGTCGGCCGCGGAGGGGCCGTCGATGAACAGCGGGCCGGTGAAGCGCTCCAGCTTGAACTTGGGCGTGCCGTCGGCGTTCAGCTCGTCCTTGTGCATGGCCGGGTCCGGGAGGTCGCGGCCGCCCTTGAGGTCGCGCCCGCCCGGCACCTTGAGGCTGCCGGCGACGCTGGCGAAGTCGGCGTTGTTGGCGCCGTCGCTCACCGCGACCTTGAACTCATCGCCCGGGAGCCCCTTGAGCTTGAAGCCCTCGGGGAGCGAGCCGTTCTCGGTGGCCTTGAACTCGAACTTCTCGCCGGTGCGCACGTTGGTGAAGCGCACGGTGGCGTCGGGCTCGGTCAGGGGACGCCCGGTGTTGTGCTTCACCGTGATGTCCTCGGAGCCGGCGACGGTGCCGAGGTCCATGCGCTCCAGGTTGACGTGCGCGTTGCGGGTGTCGGCGCCCTCCACGCCACGGGCCTGGATGGTGATCCAGTCGGAGGTGGAGCCGTCGGCGGCGCGCGCGCGCAGGCGGATGAAGTCGCCTTCACGCACGTCGGGGAGGTTTCCGAGGAACTTGCCGGAGGCGTCGGCGGTGCCCAGCTCCACCGTGTCGGTGAGGTGCAGCCGGCCCGCGGGCGCGGTGGAGAGGTTGATGGCCTCGATGGTCTCGCCCGGCTTGGCCACGCCGGCGATGCCGTTCTTCTGGTCGCCGGTGATGGTCAGCGGTCCGAAGGTCTCCTGCAGGGCCGCGCGGCCCACCAGCGCCTCGAGGAAGTTCTTCGCGCCGGGGTCCATGGCGAAGCCCGACTTCTCGAGCAGCAGCCCCAGGTCCGACTTCTCGCTGATGGACAGGCCCCGCGAGGCGATGGCGAACTGCTCGGCGCGGGTGATGCCCGGCCTGGTCAGCTCGGACTTCGCCTTGTCGTAGCTCACGCCCGCGCGATCGCCCGCCGCCGCCAGGAGCTCCACCACGTTCGCGTCGGTGACCTTCGGCTGCGCCTCACGCTGGAGGGTCTGCGCGAAGCTGCGGATGCGGGCGTCCTTGAGGCTGAGCGGCGAGGGCATGGGCGGGTCCTGTGGGAGTGGGTTGAAGAAAGCTCCTCCCATTGTCGCATGCACCACGCGAAAGTTGTGCGTCGATGTACGACAAATCTTCACTTTTTGGCACATGGGTCATCATGCCGAAATCATTGTAAATTTCAGTGAGGTGGTCCCGGTGGAGGCCTCCCCGGGCCCGGTGGAGGGCCGAAACCGGGGCCCCCTTCAGGGCGCTGTTTTTTGAGCTCGGCGACCCTCGCGCGCTGCGCCTCGGTGAGGATGGGCAGCACCTCGGCGTCCATTTCTTCCCGCAGCGCGCGCAGGCGCGGCGCCGAGGCCTCGAAGACCTCCTCGAAGCGGGCGTGGTACTTCTCGACGACGGCCTCCAGCCTGGTGCGCTGCTCCGCCGACAGGTCGAGGGAGGCGAGGAAGGGCGGCAGGCGCTTGCCCGGCGCGTGGCCGGGGGGAGGCGGCTGGTGCGCCGGGCGGGCGAACGAGGCGTAGACGCCGGCGCCGGTCCCGGCACCGGCGAGGAAGGCGGCGACCACCACCAGCACCGAGGTGAGCCGCTGGCGCGGCGAGGCCTCACCAGCCATGGGCCGACTCCAGCAGCGCGGTCGGGTCTCCCGACACCGAGTACTGCATGAGCGCGACGGCCGGGTCCGCGGCTGTCTCGGCCAGCTCGTCGTTGCTCCACGAGAGCGCCGGAACCCACGAGAGCAGCGCCAGCGCGGCGAGCGCGAAGACCGCGCCCCGGAGGCGCGGGAGCTGGGTCCACACCGTCGGCGGCGCCGGGCGCGAGCGCTCGAGCGTGCGCTGCACCAGCGCCTCCCAGCGGCCCGCCGGCACCTCCAGCGCGGAGAAGTTGATGCGTTCGTCATCCATGTCCGGTTCCTCCGTTGTCCAGCTCCGTCAGCTTCGCGCGGAGCGCCTTGCGCGCCACCGAGAGCACCTGACGGGAGTTCACTTCGCTCATTCCCAGGGACGTGGCGATCTCCGCGTGCGTCCACGACTCCATGTCATGCAGCAGCACCACCTCGCGCTGTTGCGCGGTCAACGCCTCGAGCGCCGCCAGCAGCTGTTGTCGCAGCACCACCCGCTCCAGGTCGTCCGCGCCCTGCTCGGCGGCCTGCACCGAGTCGGCGTGCCGCTGCCGCACGCCGCGCGCGGCGAGCTGGTTGAGCGCCCGGTTGCGCACCTGGGTCAGCAACCACCCGGCGAAGCGCGCCGGCTCCCGACAGGCCTCCAGCTGTCGCATCGCGCTCGCCACCGACTCCTGGGCCAGGTCCTCCGCCTCGGCGGGCAGCCGCACCACCGAGAGCGCCACCAGGTACGCCGGCCTGAGGAATCGGCGCACCAGGGCCTCGATGGCCGCTCGATCTCCCTGCTGCGCGCGCAGGACGACTTCTGGTGGAAGTGGCGCTGCCATGTGCCGCCCACCTCTGACAGCCCACGGGCGGTCCGCGTGAGGAAATGAGGTGCGCTACGGCGTGCAGCGGGCGAGGCAGACCGCGTCGGCGCACCGGCCCGACGCGCACTCGGCCCCCATCGCGCACCGCGCGCCGGCCGACAGGAGCGGACCACACACCGCGCTGCCCGCCGCGGTGTCCCGGCACAGGCCCCACAGGCAGTGGCGCGTCAGCTCGCAGGGCTCACCCGGCAGCGACACCGGCGTACACATGCCCTTCTCGCAGGTGGCGTCGAGCTGACACTGCGTGTCGTCATCGCAGGCGGCGCCGACGTTCAACCGGGGCTGGCAGCGGCCCGGGCCCCCGTCGAGGCCATCGCAGGCGAGATGCGCGCGACACTCGGCGGAGTCCACGCAGGGCTCGGCCTCTTCTCGCGGAGGACCGCAGACGCCGGTGCCCCCGTCGGTCGGGTGGAGACAGACGCCGCCCTCACAGCGCTGGAGGTGGGTGCAGGGCGCGCCCGCCGCCACCCGAACGGCCACGCACTTCGCCTCGGAGCAGACGTGCGCGGCCTGGCACTCGTCGCCCCCGCAGTCGGCGTCCACGGGCTTCCGGGGCGCGCAGATGCCCTGGGCGCAGTAGGCGGTGGCGTCGCAGTGGCCGGCGACGCACTCGGTGCCGGCCGCGGGCAGCGCGGCGCACACGCCCGCGAGGCACACCAGGGTGCTGTCACACTCGAGGTCGCGCGTGCAGAGGGCGCCCGGCCCACCTGCCGCCCGGCACACGCCGATGCCACCCGACAGCGGCGGCAGTCGACACGTCAACCCGGATCTGCACTCGGCGTCGCCTTCGCAGGGCTCGTCGGCGTAGCCGCGGGGGAGGCAGGTCCCGGGGCAGGTTCTCCCCCGGCACACCGCGTCGCCTTCGCACTCGTTGTACCCGCCGCCATAGCAGGGCTTGTTCGTCGGGACCCGCGGTCGCACCAGGCCCAGGCACACCTCGGGGAGCTCGGCCCACGCCGCGCAGGCCTGGGTGGCCAGGGCGTCGAGGCAGCCATCGAAGGCCATCGCGTCGAGCCGGAGGGTGCCCGCGGTCACCAGCGGCGCCCAGCCGCAGTCGGCCGCGCCCAGCGCCTGTCGGCAGGCGTCGAGCGAGAGCGCGTCGCCGTCGATGAGCCCGCAGGCGGCGCGGCGCTCGCAGCGCGCGGCGTGGAGCGCCTCACAGCGCTGGGCTGGACTCACGCCTGCATCGGGGGCACCGGCGTCGCCTTCTTCCCCGGCGTCGTGGGCGCCGGCGTCGTATCCGGCGGCGTCGGGCTCCCGGTGGCTCGAGGCCGACAGACAGGCGCTCAGCGCCAGGAGGCAGGCGGCGACGATGAAGAGGCGAGACGTCACAGAATCCAGGTCAGTTCTTGCACGGTTGTTACGCCACCTCCCCGACCGCCCTGTCCCGCGCCGCTGGTCGGTCTGCCACAACAGCGAAGGCCGGGGCAAGGTGGCGCCGGGCGGTGGAAGGTCTTCGCGACGTTACGCCGGCCCGGCGCCGGCCCGGCGGCGGGCGATGAGGCGGGCCACCACCGACACCGCTATCTCCTCTGGCGTGAGCGCGGCGATGTCGACCCCCATGGGCGTCTCGAAGCCGTCCACCTCGGTCTGAGAGAAGCCGGCGGCCAACAGCCGCTGGCGGAACTTGACCGCCTTGCGGCGACTGCCGATGACCCCCAGGTACCGCAGCGGCTTCCTCAGCAGCGCCTCCACGCAGGCCTGGTCGAGGGGGTGGTCGTGGGTGGTGACACAACAGGAGGTGTGCGGCCCTCCGGTGAGGCTCTTCGCGAAGTCCTCGGGGTGGGCGAGCACCCGGCGCACCGTCGGGTGCCGCTCGGCGCTCAGCCAGTCGGGGCGCTCATCGACCACGGTGACGCGGAAGCCCACGTGCTGCGCCAGTTGGCCGATCTCCCGGCCGACGTGGCCCGCGCCGAAGACGAACAGGCGCTCGGGCGCGCCGTGCTTCTCGAGGAAGACGGTCATGCGCCCGCCGCAGCACATGCCCAGCTCGTGGGTGAGCTGGGTCTCGATGGTGCGGGTGGGGTTGCCGTCGGCGGCCAGCAGCTCCAGCGCGGCGTCGAGGATCTGCTTCTCGATGGCGCCGCCGCCCACGGTGCCCACCAGCTCGCCGCCCTCGAGGACCGCCAGCCGGGAGCCGGGCTTCTGCGGCGTGCTGCCGGAGGTGCCGGTGACGGTGCAGAGCACGAAGGGGCGGCCCTCTTCTTCGAGCCGGGCCAGCGCTGAGAACAGGCTCATGGGCGCCTCGCGGAGCCGCGCTCGCCGCGGCGAGGCGGGAAGACCGTGACGAGGCTGTCGAACCGGAGCAACATGCTTTTCCCTGACGGTCGTGTTCGCTGCGGAGTGTGGCCCAGAGCCGGGCGGGAGTCTGCAAATGCTGCGAGTCGTGGTGTTGACCTCTGGCGGTGATTCGCCCGGTATGAATGCGGCGGTGCGCGCCATCGCGAAGATGGGCGCGGCGCGCGGCGTCCGCGTGTTCGGCGCGCTCGAGGGGTACGAGGGCCTCATCGACGGCCGCTTCCGGGAGCTGACGCGGACGTTGTCCGACGGCAGCACGTCGGTGGACCCGGAGGTGGAGGCGGCCGGGGGCCAGGGCGGGACGCTCATCGGCTCGGCCCGCAGCGCCCGCTTCAGAGAAGCGGAGGGCAGGGCGCTCGCGCTGAGGCAGCTCGTGAGCCTCGACGCCACGGGGCTGGTGGTGATCGGCGGCAACGGCAGCCTCGGCGGCGCGCATCGCTTCGCCACCGAGACCGGCTTCAAGGTGATGGGCGTGCCCGGCTCCATCGACAACGACATCGGCTGCACCGCCACCTCGCTGGGGGTGGACACCGCGCTCAACACCATCGTGGAGGCCTGCGACCGCATCAGCGACACCGCGCGCGCCCACCGCCGGGCCTTCGTGGTGGAGGTGATGGGCCGCGACTGCGGCTACCTCGCCATGGCCAGCGCGGTAGCCATGGCCGCCGACGCGGTGTTGATCCGCGAGTCTGGCAAGACCGAGGCCCAGCTCGTCGGAGACGTCGCGCAGGTCATCCGCACCGGCTTCGCCCGCGGCAAGCGGCGGGTGCTCATCATCAAGGCCGAAGGCGTGGCGGTGCCCTGCACCCGCCTGGTGCGGCTCACCGAGGAGGCGCTGCTCCCGGAGCTGCCCTCGCTCGAGCTGCGCGCCACCGTGCTGGGACACGTGGTGCGCGGCGGCAACCCCAGCTACCTCGACCGCGCGGTGGCCGGGCGCCTCGGCTTCGCGGCGCTGGGCGGCCTGCTGGCCGGCGCCACCGACGAGATGGTGGCGTGGCTTCCGCCGGTGCAGGGCGGCCGCGTCACCGACGACAGCTCAGTGCAGCGCTTTCCGTTGGCCCGCGTGCTCGAAGAGACGCAGTCGCTCATCGACGGCAGCAGCCCGCTCGCGCAGCGGCGCCTCAAGCTGATGAGCCAGGCCGCCGGCGTGCTCTCGCTGTAGCATGTTGTGCGATGGAGCATTGATGCACCGCTTGTGAAGAAGCCTTGCAAGAATCGAGGGCTACGAATCTTCCATGGTGCCGATAATTCTTCACCATGACGACCATCCAGAGCAGCGCGGTCCGCAGTACCTCTGCGGCGGCCACCACGGCGACGGTGAAGAAGGGTTCGAAGGGCGCGGCAGTGAAGGAGCTGCAGACCCTGCTCAAACAGGCCGGCTACTACAAGTCGACGCTCGACGGCGACTTCGGCCCGGCCACCGACGCTGCGCTGCGCAAGTTCCAGAAGGACAAGAAGCTGGCGGTCGATGGCGTGGCGGGTCCGAAGAGCTGGGCGGCGCTGCGTGCGGCCACCGCCCCGGCTGCGCCTGCGCCGACCACCGGCACCACCGCGACGCTCAAGAAGGGCGCCAGCGGCGCGGCGGTGAAGGAGCTGCAGACGTTGCTGAAGAGCAAGGGCTACTACACCTCCACCGTCGACGGCAGCTTCGGCCCGGCGACGGAGGCGGCGGTGCGCGGGTTCCAGAGCGACAAGAAGCTCACCGTCGACGGAGTGGTGGGCGCGAAGACCTGGGCGGCGCTGCGCGCGACCACCACGCCCCCGGCCACCCAGGTGCTCAAGAAGGGCTCGAGCGGCAACGCGGTGAAGGAAGTGCAGCTGATGCTCCAGAAGCTGGGGCACTACAAGCTGTCGCTCGACGGGAGCTTCGGTCCCGGCACGGAGACGGCGGTGAAGGCCTTCCAGAAGTCGAAGGGCCTCTCGCAGACCGGCCAGGTCGACGCCAACACGCTCGACAAGCTGCGCACGGCCTACAACGCCGCCAACACCGGGACCCCGTCGACGGGCACGGTGCCGCAGGTGTCGGACCCCATCAGCAACCAGCGCATCGCGCAGCTCCACCCGAAGATCCGCGCCAAGGCGGCGGAGTTCATCAACCGCGTCGAGCGGGAGACGGGCATCAAGCTGCGACTGGCCTCAGGCTTCCGCTCCATCGCCGAGCAGAACGCGCTGTACGCCCAGGGCCGCACCAAGCCGGGCTCCATCGTCACCAACGCCAAGGGCGGCAGCAGCTACCACAACTACGGTCTGGCCATCGACGTGGTGGAGGTGCGCCCCAACGGCAGCGTGAACTGGAACACCAACTGGTCTGCCATCGCCAAGATCGGCAAGGAGATGGGCTTCGAGTGGGGCGGCGACTGGACCAGCATCGTCGACAAGCCGCACTTCCAGATGAGCTTCGGCAAGTCCACCAGCCAGCTGCTCTCGATGTACAACTCCGGGCAGCGCTCCGGCGAGTACGTCAACCTCTAGGCCGCCCTCACGGCGCGCCCAGGCGGCGCAGCAGGAAGTCCACCAGCGGCGCGAAGCGGCTCAGGTCCGGCTCGGGCAGGCCCGCCGTCAT
>CALNBU010000944.1 GCA_937875615.1 uncultured Archangium sp. | reverse complement strand
CTGCGGCGGGCGCGGGTGCGCGCGGGGCCGCGTCGGCGGGCGCGCTCAGCTTCTGGAGGAAGCCCAGCTTCTGCGAGGCCATCACGTTGCCGGAGATCTTCAGCTTGCCGCTCTGGAAGAGCTTCATGGGGTCGACCCGCCCGCTGGCCATGTCGAGCCAGTCGGCGTCGGTCATCGCCAGCGTGCAGTCGGCCTTCCCGGCGGTGCCCGGCTTCACCTCGCCCTGCTTGAGGTCGAGCACCCAGGCGGAGTCGGGGCTGCGCAGGTTGAACTGGTAGACGGTGGCCACCTTGAGCAGCTCCGGTGTCCGGGCGACGTGCGCGGCGATGGCCTCGAAGAGCGCCGTGGTGCTCGGCGTCGGCGTCGGCGCTGCGGGTGGCGAGGTCGGCGCGGGCTTCGGCGGCTCCGGCGCGGCGTCGGTCCGGGTGAGGTTCTCGAAGACCGGCATCAATGACTCGGTGACGTTGGACGGGTGCGTCGAGGCGCTGAAGTCGGTCACCTGCGCGAAGGAGGCCTCGACCTGCTCCGGGGAGAGCGGGCGTCGGGCGCTGAAGAAGCGGCCTTGCGCGCGCTCCCAGCGCAGCTTGCCCATGAAGCCGCCGCCCACCTCGAAGACGCCGCCGGTCTCTTCGCAGCGCTCGTGCGTGAGCCAGCCCACCAGCGGGGTGACGAAGTCGGGCTTCAGGTTGGCCAGCACCTCGGGCGGGAGGATGGTCTCGGTCATGCGGGAGGCGGCCACCGGGGCGATGGTGTTGGCGTGCACGTTGCGCTTCGCGCCTTCGAGCGCCAGCGTGTTGGAGAAGCCCACCAGCGCCAGCTTGGCCGCCGCGTAGTTGGCCTGGCCGAAGTTGCCGTAGAGGCCGGCCGCCGAGGCGGTGAAGATGATGCGCCCGTAGCCCTGGTCGCGCATGTGGGGCCAGGCCGCGTGGGTGCAGGCGAAGGCGCCGTGGACGTGGACGCGGAAGATGAGCTCCCAGTCGGACCTGGTCATCTTGGCGAAGCTGACGTCGCGGAGGATGCCGGCGTTGTTGACCAGCACGTCGACGCGGCCGAAGGCGTCGAGGGCCGCCTGGATGATGCGCCCGCCGTCCTCCACCGAGTCGTGGTTGGTCACCGCCGTGCCGCCGTCGGCCCGGATGGCGGCCACCACCTCGTCGGCCGCCGACGCCGACTGCCCTTCGCCCCTGGCGCTGGCGCCGAGGTCGTTCACCACCACCTTCGCGCCGCGCCGGCCGTAGAACAGCGCGTAGCTCCGGCCGAGGCCACCACCCGCGCCGGTGATGACGACCGTCTTCCCATCGAAGCGCAGCGTGTCTTCCATGGGCCGATTCATCAGCAGATTGATTCTGGAGTCAATCTCTGGCCGCGGCGGTCCGTCCCCGGCGGGTGACAGCGCGCCCTCGACGGGCGCGGGCTTCGCGTAGGCTGTCGCGCATGGGAGACGAGCGGCTCGATGGTGCGGAGGCGGAGGCGTTCCTCGCGGCGCACGCGGCGCTGGCGCGGAGCGCGGCCACCTCGCCGACCTGGTTCGAGCTCTCGCTGCGCGCGCTGGAGTCGGCGCTGGGCGAGCGCCCGCTCCAACCCGCGCCGGTGCTGGTCTTCGACCTCACCGCGCTGCTCAATGGGGAGCGGCTGTTGCCGGTCTCCCCCTCTGGCGTGGGCGCGGTGCGCGATGCGCTGCGGGGGTATGAAGACCACGTGCTGGCGCGGCTGACGGGGGACCGCCGGTGGCAACGCCTCACCGAGGCCTACGCCGCGCTCCCGAAGGCGCTGCGCGCGACGGCGGTGAGGCTGGTCGTCGCGCAGGTGTTGCAGCGCCTGGGCCTCACCGGCGGCACCGGGCTCAGCCCCGGCGTGGTGCGCCGCGCGTTCTCCCGGGCCGACGAGGCGTTGCTCGAGGCGGGGCGGCACGTCTACGAGATCACCTACAGGACCAAGGGCTG
>CALNBU010000943.1 GCA_937875615.1 uncultured Archangium sp. | reverse complement strand
GCGCGCGTGGGCCACGTGCTTCACGCGGCGCTCGCCGCGCAGCTCGTCGACCTGCAGCTTGTAGAAGCGCGCCACCTCCCGCTGGATGGTGTCGGCGTCGAGCGCGCGGCGCGCGGGGATGATGTCGGCCAGCACCTGCGCGCAGAGCTCCTCGGTGAGGGGCTGGCGGGTGAGCGTGTGCACCGCCATCACCTTGATGAGGGCGCCCTCGAGCTCGCGCACGTTCTTCACCACGTGCTGGGCGATGAACTGGGCCACCTTGGCGGTGAGCTCCACCCCGTCGGCGGCGGCCTTCTTCTTGAGGATGGCCATGCGCGCCTCGTAGTTGGGCTCGTGCACGTCGGTGATGAGGCCCATGGCGAAGCGGCTGCGCAGGCGCTCCTCGAGGCCGGGAATCTCCGAGGGCACGGTGTCGGAGGTCATCACCACCGCCTTGCCCAGCTGATGCAGCACGTTGAAGGTGTGGAAGAACTCGTTCTGGGTCTCCTGCTTCTTGCCCAGGAACTGGATGTCGTCGATGAGCAGCACGTCGCACTCGTCGCGGAAGCGGCGGCGGAACTGGGTCATCTGCTGGTCTCTCACCGACTCGATGAACTGGTTGGTGAACTCCTCGGTCGACACGTACTGCACCCTGGCGTCGGGGTTGCGCGAGGCGATGCGGTTGCCGATGGCGTGGAGCAGGTGCGTCTTGCCCAGGCCGGTGCCGCCGTAGATGAAGAGCGGGTTGTAGGCCCGGCCCGGCGAGTCGGCCACGGCCTGCGCCGCCGCCGCCGGCAGCTGGTTGCTGTCGGAGATGACGTAGGTCTCGAAGGTGAACTTGTCGTTGAGCCGCGCCGGCTTGCGCAGCTGCACCGACGGCGCTGGAGGCAGCACCAGCGCGGCGCGCTTCTCGACCTTCTCCCAGTTGACGAGCACCGGCTGGCCCGCCGCGCTGGTGAGCGCCGGCTGCATCACCGCCGAGTAATGCGCATCGACCCAGTCACGGAAGAAGAGGTCTTCCACGCCCAGGTGGAGGGTGCCTCCCTCGAAGCGCAGCGGGTGCAGCTGCGAGAGTTGTTGTGCGACATAGCCCTCACCGCCTGAGCGGAGGGCGTTGAGCACGTTTGTCCAAAGAATTTGGGCACTTACAGTCGAATCGGCCATGTCGACCCACACCCCGAAAGTCGTATGGTGGTTTTGCGGTGGTTTTGGAACAGCGGGCGGGCCTTAGACACCCATGCATTTGGAGGATCAAGCAATTGATCAATTCTCCTGTCTTCCCAGCTGGTTGCCGCGTCGAAAACGGCCTGTGGAAGGGCGCCGGAGAGGGACTTTTCCGAAAGTCGGCGGCTGCGTAGGAAAACGTACTTTCAGTACGTCATCTCACTTTTGCTGACGCGGGGCCGGCCGGCGGGCCTTTTCCACAGTTCCCACAGGGTATGGACCGGGGTTTTCCACAGAATCCACAGCGTTCTCCCCAGAACCTGTGGAGTGTTCCTGCGCTGTGACGGGTGGTGTCAGAATTTCGTTTGAGCTCCAACGAAACTCACCGGGTGACGAAGGCCTTCTCGATGAGGAAGTCGCCCTGTTCGTGGGTGTCGCCTTCCGCGAAGTGGCGCTCCTCGAGGAGGGCCATGGTCTCCTTGAGCATCTCGGTGCTGCCGCAGATCATCACCCGGTCCTCGGCCGGGGTCAGGGCGGCGATGCCCACCCTGGCCGCCAGGCGCCCGTCGCGCAGCATGTCGGTGATGCGCCCCCGGCAGGCGAAGTCCTCGCGGGTCACGGTGGGCAGGTAGACCAGCTTCTGCCGCGCCTGCTCCCCGAAGTACTCGTGCTGGAGCAGGTCGCGCTCGAAGAAGTCGCGGTACGAGAGGTCCTTCACCTCGCGCACGCCGTGCACCACGATGACCTGCTCGAAGGCGTCCCACACCGCGGGGTCCTTCACCACGCTCAGGAAGGGCGCGAGGCCGGTGCCGGTGCACAGCAGCCACAGGCGCCGGCCGGGCTTGAGGTTCCGGATGTGCAGGGTGCCCACCGCCCGGGTGCCGATGAGCAGCGTGTCGCCGGGCGTCACGTGCTGCAGGCGCGAGGTGAGCGGGCCCTCCGGCACCTTGATGGAATAGAACTCCAGCGTCTCTTCGTAGCTGGCCGACACCATGGAGTAGGCCCGCATCAACGGCTTGCCGTCGACCATCAGGCCCAGCATGACGAACTGGCCGTTCTCGAAGCGGAAGTTGGGGTCGCGGGTGCAGGTGAGGCTGAAGAGCCGGTCGGACCAGTGGTGAACGGTCAGCACTTTCTGTTCGGTGTGATGCGCAGCCATCGGTGGGCTGCACATGCAACGAGACGACGCGGCGCGCAACTGCCCGGAACAACGCTTCGTCTCATGGGAGCCAGCAAGAACGCAGCGCTCCCGCCGGCGCCCTACTCGTAGACCATGCGCAGCGGCCCGGGGAACAGCCAGGCCAGCCCGTCGCGGAGCCGGTCGCGCCAGTTCTCCCAGTTGTGGCCGTCGCGCGCCTCCACGTAGCGCAGCTCCATGTCGGTGGCCTGCAGCATGGGCACCAGGCTGCGGTTCTCATAGATGAGCGACTCGTGCATGCCGCACGAGATGAAGGCCTTCTCCGCCACCATGGTGGGGTTCTCGCGGAAGCGGTTCATGAAGCGCACCACCGGGTCGAAGGCCGGCCCGCGCTTGTTCTGCTGGCCGATGTCGCTGAAGGCGAAGCTGCCCGACTGCAGCAGCAGCCGCCCGTAGAAGCCGGGGTAGCGCACCGCCGTCGAGAGCGAGGCCACCCCGCCGAAGGACGCCCCCATCAGGCAGCGCCCCTTCGGCGTGCCCAGCAGCGGGAGCCGCTTCTCCAGGTCGGGGACCACCTCCTCGGTGACGAAGCGCGCGTGGCGCTCGTCGTCGGCGTACTCCCCGATGCGGTTGGGGCTGCCCGAGAGCGCCACGATGACGTCGGGGATTTCGAGGCGGTGGATGAGGTTGTCCAGCACCACCTTCAGGTTGGCGAAGCGCACGTAGTCGGGGCCGTCGTGCACGAAGATGAGCGGGTAGCGCCGCGTCTTGCGGAAGCGCGCCGGGAGGTAGACGTGGAAGCGGCGGGTGTCGTTGAAGGCCCGGCTCTTGACCACCCACGGCTCCATCGTGCCCGGGCGCGCCTCCGGGTCGAGCCGGGTCCACTCCGGCACCACGTAGCCCTCGCCGTGCACCACCGAGTTGGCGCCGAAGGGGTCCGTGGCGCGGTGCGGGTTGAGGGGGTCGAGAATCCACGCGCCGTGGCCCGCGCGCACCACCTCGAACTTGTACTCGACGCGGGAGCGCCGCGGGATGTCGAGGGTGAGGTACCAGAGGTCGAGGTTCTCGACCTTCTGCAGCGGCTGGGAGTTGGGCAGGCCGTAGACCCAGCTCTTGAGGTGCACCGCCTCGGCGGGGCCGTTGAAGATGAAGGTGACGCGGGTCCCCTCCACCAGCGGGAAGCTCTGGTCCTTCAGGAAGTCGTCCAGGGTGAGCTGCCCCCGCACGAGGCCGTCGATGCGCAGCGGGCTCATGACGCCCACCCAGTGGTGAGCGTGCCGTCGGGGTTGAGGCGCACCGTGCCCTCGGCGCCGAACCAGCGGCCGTCCTCGAAGGACACCAGCTCGCCCTGGTCGAGGGCCACGCACTGCAGCGGCGCGTGGCGGCGGCTCATCCAGCCCACGCGGAAGGCGTTGTCGAGCTTCAGGCGCAGCTTCGGGTTGGGCAGCGGCAGCACCCCGTCGTGCAGCTGCAGGCCCGCGTCGAGCACCTCCGAGATGCCCACGCCCTCGGGCGGGCTCTCGTGGAAGAGCACCACCCGCCCGCCGGTCACCATGGCGCCACCGCTCCAGGCGATGAGCGACTGGTCGGTGAGCAGCTCCACCAGGCCGAACATGCGCAGGCGGTTGAGCATCACCGCCACGTGGCCGCCGGAGATGGCCAGCAGGCGGCACTCGCGCAGCAGCGCCGTCAGCGCCTTGCGGTGCCGGGCGATGGAGGGCCGCTCCAAGGGCTTCATCTGCAGCTCCCAGGCCTCGCGCAGCGCGGTGACGCGCTCCAGGTGCTCCTGGTCGAGGCGCCGAATCTGCTCGAACGACAGGCGCAGCTCGTCGGCGGCGATGTCGCTGCCCTGCGCCTTGCGGTCGATGTCGAGGGCGGCGTCGAACACCCGCTCCAGGCGCAGCCGGTAGAACTCCTGAATCTGCCGGAGCTGGTCCTGGCGCGCGCGGTGGGCGTTGAAGAACTCCCTGTCCTCCGCCAGCACCTCTTCGCCGCGCGCGTACAGCGTGAGGTTGCGCGTCTCGCGGCCGAAGAGCGCGGACAGCTCCTCGTCCTGGTCTTCGCGCTCCTGCCAACCGCAGGTGATGAGGGCCACCGGCCCCTCGCGCCCCAGCAGCTCCACCGCCGTCCCCAGCGACTGTCGCAGCTGTTGCGGCCCCAACAAGACACCTCTCACGGCTTCACCTCTCGCATCGGGAGCGGCCTTTATACCGCGCCCCGCGTCCGCTCATGTTTTTGGGTGTGGGCGGCGATGGCGACAGCTATGAGCCGCGGCCCATGAGCGACAAGTCGGCCTTCCTGACGCGAGCGCTGGAGCGCTACGCACGGCTGGTGGTGGGACACCCGGGCAAGGTGCTGCTGCTGTTGCTCGCCCTGGGCGGGGTCCTCGGCGGGCTGGCCACCACGCTGACGTTGGAGTCGGATCAGCTCGCGCTCATCAGCCAGGACCTGCCGGAGGTGAAGTCGGTCAAGCGCGTCATCGACATGGTGGGCGGCGCCGGCTACCTCCAGCTCGCCTTCCGCAGCGCCGACGAGAAGGCGCTCAAGAAGCTGGCCGACGAGGTGAACGCCACCCTGCTGGACTCGAAGGACGCGGCGGGCCAGCCCTGGGTCCGCTTCATCACCTACCGGGTGCCGGTGGACTTCATCCAGGAGAACATGGTGCTGTTCATCCGCACCGAAGACCTGGTGGAGGGGAAGAAGCGCATCAACGCGTACCTGAAGGACCAGCTGCGGCGGAGCAACCCCTTCTACATCGAGCTGCGCAAGACCGAGCCGGTGAAGCTGGAGCTCGACGACCTGGTGAAGAAGTACAGCGCGGTCGGCAAGAAGAGCATCCGCGACGACTATTACATCAGCGACGACAAGCAGATGGTGCTGCTGCTGGTGAAGCCCATGTGGAACTCCACGCAGCTGGGCCACACCCAGGACTTCATCGCCGCCATGACCGGCGAGGCGGAGGCCGGCACCACCCTGACCAGGGGCCTGCTCTTCGACGCGGCGAAGCGCGCCGGCGTGGAGCTGGTGGAGGACTACGACCTGATGGGCGACGCCCGGCGCGTGGCCTTCGGCTTCACCGGCGCCTACAAGACCAACGTCGACGACAGCGTGGCCATCATGGCGTCGGTCGACAAGGTCACCTTCATCGCGCTGACCTCCATCGCGCTCATCATCGCGCTCTTCTTCCGCAAGTGGGCGCCGACGCTCATCGTGCTCTCGGGCACGGTGCTGGGCACCGTCTACACCCTGGGCTTCGCCCGGCTGACGCTGGGCGAGCTGAACATGGTGACCAGCATCATCGCCGCCATCCTGCTGGGCTTCGGCATCGACTACGGCATCCACTTCACCTACCGCGCGCGCATCGAGCTGGGCCTGGGCAAGCGCTGGGACGACGCCCTCGTCGACGCCATCGTCAACTCCGGCCGGCCGGCGGTCATCGCCGCCATCGTCACCGCGGGCAGCTTCTTCGTGCTGCTGGTCTCGGAGTTCCGCGGCTTCTCGCAGTTCGGCTTCCTCGCCGGCTTCGGCACCCTGCTGACCGCCGCGGCGCTCTTCTCGTGGAGCCCGGCCATCCTCGCGCTGCTGGGCCGGCGCAACCCGGAGCTGCCCGCCCGGCTCATCGGCACCATGAAGCCGCCGTCGGAGGCGCTGATGACCGGTCAGACGCGCATCCCCAGGCCGGGCCTGGTGCTGGCGGTGTCGCTGCTGGTGGTGGCGGCGGTGTGCGCCTTCGCCATCCCCTGGGACCCCAGCTTCGTGCCGCCCAAGGACCGGGAGCTGACCCTGGTGGAGCGCCTCAAGAGCGGGGTGCGCTTCAACTACAACACCCGCGCGCTGATGCCGGTGGACCAGCCCAGCGTGAAGCTGCAGGACGAAATCAACGACCGCTTCAAAATCAGCTCCGACCCCATCGCGGTGTACACGAAGGACATCGAGGGCGCGAAGGACCTCTGGTACGCGATGACCAGGGACCCCGCGCACGACTTCAACGTCGACGCCTCGAAGTTCAAGACGGTGGACCAGGTCGTCAGCCTCTTCACCTTCGTGCCGCCGCCGGAGACCGCGAAGGCCAACGCGAAGGTGCTGGCCGAGTGGCGCGAGGAGCTCAAGGACATCGAGGTGTCCTCGCTGCCGCCGGAGGTGCAGGACAAGGCGGCCTTCTTCATGAAGGTGCTGGAGAAGACGCCCTTCGACGAGCACGGCGTGCCCGACATCTACGCCAGCCAGTTCCGCCACCTGCCCACCACCAGCCCCGAGAACCACGGGTACCTCACGTTCCTCTACCCGAAGGTCGACCTCTGGGACGGCCAGAACATGCTGGCCTTCGCCGACGAGACGCGCGTCATCACCGGCCAGAGCGGCGCCGAGTACCAGTCGGCCGGCCTCGCGCTGCTCTACGCCAAGCTGGCGCGCATCGTCCTGTGGGACGGCAAGCTGACGGTGCTGCTCGCCGCGCTGTGGATTCTGGTGATGCACTACCTCGACTTCCGCTCCGCGAAGCTGGCCCTGGCCTCGGTGCTGCCCCTGGGCATCGGCCTGGTGATGATGCTGGGGCTGATGAGCCTCACCGGCCACCAGCTCAACTTCATGAACCTGGTGATTCTGCCGATTCTGCTGGGCTTCGGCGTCAGCCACGGCCTCTACCTGCTGCACCGCTTCCTCGAGGGCGTGCCGCCGCTGGTCGCCCTGCGCTCGGTGGGCAGCGCGGTGGCCAGCGGCACGCTCACCACCATCGCCGGCTTCGGCTCGCTCTTCTTCGCGGAGCACCTGGGCCTGCGCAGCATCGGCTTCGTGGCCTGCCTGGGCCTGGGCACCACCCTGCTGGTCAGCTTCACGGTGTTGGCCGCGGTGCTGCAGCTCATGTACGACCGCCGGGGCAACCAGCACCTCGGCGACCAGCGCTGAAAGCAGCCGTCACCTTGCAGGGCAGATGCACGTCCGCTATATCGGACGCATGTCCACTGCCCTGCCTCTCCGCCGCGCCGACCCGTACCGGGACCTGCTGGTCATCGACGCCCGCGCGCCCCGCTTCAACCAGACGGTGGTGGCCGCGGGCTCGCTGCTGGCGGTGCTGACCGGCTTCTGGCCGCTGCTGGCGCTGCTGGGCACCCAGCTGGCGGTGACGGTGCTGTTCGGCCGCCGGTACTGCCTGCCCTGCGTCTTCTACTTCGAGGTGGTGCAGCCGCGCCTCGGCGAGGGCGAGCTGGAGGACAGCCGCGCGCCACGCTTCGCCAACATCATCGGGGCGGTGTTCCTGCTCGCGGCCTCGGGGTTCTACGCCGCCGGCTTCGCCACCGTGGGCGCGGTGCTGGCGGGCGTGGTGGCGGCGCTGGCCGCGCTGGCGGCGTCCACCGGGCTGTGCGTGGGCTGTGAAATGTACCGGCTGCTGGCCCGGCTGCGCGGCATCCGGGGCGGCGCGCTCGAGAAGGTCGACCTCCAACAGCTGGGCGTGACCGCGGTCGACGACGTGGTGGTGCTCTTCACCCACCCGCTGTGCGCCGACTGCCAGACGCTGCAGCCGAAGCTGGAGCAGGCGGGGCGCACGGTGGTGGCGGTGGACGTCTCCCAGCACCGGGCCCTGGCGAAGAAGTACGGCGTCAGCGTGGTGCCGCTCGCCTTCCACGTCGCGCCCGACGGCCGCGTGCTCAGCCGCGCGTAGACCTCACACCCGCCAGTCGTCGCTGGACGCCAGGGCCTGCTGCGCGCTGCGCGTCATCCGCTCCGAGGCCAGGCGCAGCACCCGCGACTTCACCTCCGCGTTGCTCGCGAGGATGCGCCGGAAGTCCTCGGAGGCCACCCGCAGCGCCACGCCCGCCACCTTCGCCTCGACGTTGGCCGTCACCGGGAGCCGGGAGACCACCGAGATTTCTCCGAAGACGTCGCCCTCCCCCAGGTCCGGGTAGGCGCCACCTTCGTCGAGGAAGACGCGGCAGCTCCCGCGCAGCAGCAGGAACACCGCCGCCCCCTGCGCGCCCGCCTCCAGCAACCGCTCGCCGGCCGCGAAGGGCGTGGGCGTCAGCGCCTGCGCCAGCGCCTGACGCTGCCCCGCGTCGAGCTCCGAGAAGAGCGGGTTGGAGCGCAGCACGTTGGCCAGCAGGCGCTCGCGGAAGAAGGCGTCGAGGCCCTCGCGCACCGCCGGCTGCCGTTCGATGAGCGATGCCATGGCCGCCCGGGAGAACTCCAGCAGCACCACGTCGCTCTTCGCCACCACCGTGGCCAGCCGCGGCGCGCCGGTGAGCAGCGCCATCTCTCCGAAGAAGTCGCCCTCGTCCATCTGCGCCACGCTCGCGCCGGCGCGGCGCACCTCCACCGAGCCCTCGGCCAGCGCGAACATCGACGCCCCCGGCCCGCCCTCCTGCAAGACCGTCTCTCCGGCGCGGAACACCCGCGCCTCCATGGCGTCGCGCAGCAACGAGATGAAGGCCTCGTGGCTCAGCGACGAGAACAGCGCGATGCGGGGCAGC
>CALNBU010000942.1 GCA_937875615.1 uncultured Archangium sp. | reverse complement strand
GCGCCGGCACGCTGAAGCCGGTGCCGGTGGGCGCGTGGGTGTCGAGGGCCTCGGGCACGCCGGCGGGGCGCCGCTTGAGCACGGCGCGCAACCGCAGCGCGCCGGCGATGACCACCGCGGCGCAGGCGGCGATGAGCCCCGCGGCCACCAGCGCGGCCGGGTAGAGCAGGACGTCGCCGGCCTCCGGGGCGACGAAGAAGATGAGCAGCAGCGCGAGGCCGAGCAGCAACAGCGCGCCCACGCGAAGAGGAAACAGGCGTGTGAATCGGCCCCACCAGGCGCGCAGGCGTCGCTTCATCGGCAGGCCTTCGTACCACGCTGGCGCGCGCCTTCAGCCTGCATGAAAGGGGCGGCTCACGAAGGGCTGCGGGGCAGTATGCCTGTGGCGCGTCGCTGCGCGGAGCCGTAGAAGCCGCCGGGCCATGCTCGAGTTCGTCGATACCTTCCTCCGCCGTCACGCTGGTCCCTCCGCCCATGACCTCGAGCTGATGCTCAAGGCCGTCGCCGCCCCGTCGTTGGACGCGCTCATCGACGAGACCGTGCCCCGGCAGATCCGCCTCGACCGGGCGCTGGAGCTCCCCGCGGCGAAGGGTGAGCGCGAGGTGCTCGAGGAGCTCAAGGCGCTGGCCGCGCAGAACGTGGTGTGCACCAGCCTCATCGGCGCCGGCTACTCCGACACCATCACGCCGGGCGTGGTGCTGCGGAACGTGCTCCTCAACCCGAGCTGGTACACGGCGTACACCCCGTACCAGGCGGAGATCGCTCAGGGCCGCCTCGAGGCGCTGCTCAACTTCCAGACGGTGATCATCGATCTCACGGGGCTGCCGGTGGCCAACGCCTCGCTGCTCGACGAGGGCACGGCGGCCGCGGAGGCCATGCACCTCTTCCAGGCCTCGGTGAAGGACACCGACGGTCGGGCCTTCTTCGTCGACGCCGGCTGCCACCCGCAGACCATCGACGTGGTGCGCACCCGGGCCAGGCCCCTGGACATCGAGGTGGTGGTGGGCGACTGGCGGACCTTCGACTTCCAGCAGCCCATCTTCGGGGCGTTGCTCCAGTACCCGGCCACCGACGGCGCGGTGCACGACTACCAGGCCTTCATCGCCCGGGCGCACCAGTCGGGCGCGCTGGTGGCGCTGGCCGCCGACCTGCTGGCCCTGACGCTGCTCAAGTCGCCGGGCGAGCTGGGGGCGGACGTGGCGGTGGGTTCGGCGCAGCGCTTCGGAGTGCCGCTCGGCTTCGGCGGCCCGCACGCCGGCTACCTGTCGACGAAGAGCGAGTACGCGCGCGCCATGCCCGGCCGCATCATCGGGGTCAGCGTCGACGCCAACGGGCACTCCGCGCTGCGCATGGCGCTGCAGACCCGCGAGCAGCACATCCGCCGGGAGAAGGCCACGTCGAACATCTGCACCGCGCAGGTGCTGTTGGCGGTGATGGCCTCGATGTACGCCGTCTACCATGGCCCGCAGGGGCTCAAGGCCATCGCCGCGCGGGTGAACCTCCTGGCGCGCACCTTCGCCGAGGGCCTCCGTCAGCGGGGCGTCAAGGTCAGGCACGACGCCTTCTTCGACACCGTGACGCTGGAGCAGGTCGACGCCACGCGCCTGTTGGCCGAAGCCGAGGCGAAGGGCTTCAACCTGCGGAAGCTCGACGGCGCCACGTTGGGCGTCTCCTTCGACGAGACCACCTCGGCGGCGCAGGTGGAGGCGCTGCTCTCGCTCTTCGGCGCGCCGCAGTCGGCGGAGGCGCTGGCGGCGTCGCTGCAGGGCTCCAGTCTGCCCGAGGCGCTGCGCCGCACCAGCAGCTACCTGACGCACCCGGTGTTCAACAGCCACCACACCGAGCACGAGATGCTCCGGTACATCAAGGCGCTGGAGGCGAAGGATCTCTCGCTGGTGCACTCGATGATCGCGCTCGGCAGCTGCACCATGAAGCTGAACGCCACCAGCGAGATGGAGCCCATCACCTGGCCGGGGTTCAACGCGCTGCACCCCTTCGCGCCGGCCTCGCAGTGGAAGGGCTACGCCACCATCTTCGCGCAGCTCGAGCGCTGGCTCTCGGAGATCACCGGGTTCGCCGGCTGCTCACTGCAACCCAACGCGGGGAGCCAGGGCGAGTACGCGGGGCTGCTGGTCATCCGCGCCTTCCACGAGGCGCGCGGGCAGGGGCACCGCAAGGTGGTGTTGATCCCCGCCTCCGCGCACGGCACCAACCCGGCCTCGGCGGTGATGGCCGGCTACCAGGTGGTGGTGGTGAAGACCGACGAGAACGGCAACGTGGAGGTGGCGGATCTCAAGGCGAAGATCGACGCGCACCGCGACGTGCTGGCGGCCTTCATGATCACCTACCCCTCGACGCACGGCGTGTTCGAAGAGGCCATCTCGCAGATGTGTGAGCTGGTGCACGGCGCCGGCGGTCAGGTGTACCTCGACGGCGCGAACATGAACGCGCAGGTGGGCCTCTGCCGCCCGGGAGACTTCGGCGCCGACGTCTGTCACCTCAACCTGCACAAGACCTTCTGCATCCCCCACGGTGGCGGCGGGCCGGGCATGGGGCCCATCTGCGTGGCGAAGCACCTGGTGCCGTTCCTCCCCACGCACACGCAGCAGCAGGTGGGCGGAGCGCAGGGCACCGGCGCGGTGGCCGCGGCGCCGTGGGGCAGCGCCAGCATCCTCCTCATCTCCTGGGTCTACATCCGCCTGATGGGGCCCGACGGGCTGAAGCAGGCGACCCGGCTCGCCATCCTCAACGCCAACTACGTGGCGCAGCGCCTCGAGGGCGCCTTCCCGGTGCTGTACCGCGGGGCCGGCAAGCGCGTGGCGCACGAGTGCATCCTCGACATGCGCAAGCTCAAGAGCACCAGCGGGGTGGAGGTGGAGGACGTTGCCAAGCGCCTGATGGACTACGGCTTCCACGCGCCGACGGTGTCGTTCCCGGTGGTGAGCACCATGATGGTCGAGCCCACGGAGTCGGAGTCGCGGGCGGAGCTGGACCGCTTCATCGACGCCATGTTGGCCATCCGCGCGGAGATCGACGAGATCGAGGCGGGCACGCTGCCCCGCGATGACAACCCGCTCAAGCACGCCCCGCACACCGCGGAGGTGGTGACCGCCGACGAGTGGACGCACGCCTACCCGCGCTCGCGCGCCGCCTTCCCGCTGCCGTGGGTGAAGAAGCACAAGTTCTGGCCGGCGGTGGGGCGCGTCAACGGGGTGGCGGGAGACCGCAAGCTCATCTGCGCCTGCCCACCCATCGAAGACTACGTGTGAGGCCCGGCGGCGTGTAAGGTGCGCGCCGCTTCATGGCCCAGGGTGACGTCAAGAAACCAGTCCGCTTCGGCAAGTACACGCTGATCGACCGCATCGCGGTCGGCGGCATGGCGGAGATCTTCCTCGCGCGACAGGCGGGGCTGGAGGGCTTCGAGAAGACCATCGTCATCAAGCGCATCCGGCCGCACCTCAGCAAGCAGCCGAACTTCGTGAAGATGTTCCTGAACGAGGCGAAGCTGGCGGCGCAGCTGAACCACCCCAACATCGTGCAGATCTACGACCTCGGCAAAATCGGCGAGTCGTACTTCATCGCGATGGAATACATCTTCGGGCGCGACATGCGCCGCATCATCCCCAAGGCTGATGCGTTGGGGATTCCCTTCCCCATGGTGTACGCGCTGAAGATCGCGTCGTCGGTGTGCGAGGGCCTCTACTACGCGCACGCGCGCACCGACCTCTACGGCAACGCGCTCAACATCGTGCACCGCGACGTCACGCCCGAGAACATCTTCGTGTCCTTCGACGGCACGGTGAAGGTGCTCGACTTCGGCATCGCCAAGGCCGCCAACCAGATCGAGCAGACGCGCGCGGGAGAGATCAAGGGCAAGCTCTCGTACATGTCGCCCGAGCAGTGCATGGGCAAGCAGCTCGACAACCGCAGCGACATCTTCTCGCTGGGCGTGGTGCTCTACGAGTGGCTCACCGGCTTCAAGCTCTTCACCGGCGACAGCGAAGTGGCGGTGCTCAAGTCGATCACCGAGGGGAAGATCTACGCGCCCTCGTACTTCAAGGCCGACATCCCCGAGGGCGTCGAGGCCATCTTGATGAAGGCCCTCGAGAAGGACCGCGAGCAGCGGTACCAGACCGCGTGGGAGATGCAGTACGACCTGGATCAGTTCCTCAGCCAGTACGAGTTCACGCCGTCGAACATCCACCTCTCGAACTTCCTCAAGCAGCTCTTCAACGACGAGCTGGAAGACGAGAAGGACCGCCTCGCCACCTTCCGCCAGGCAGAGGCGGGCCCGGAAGAGATCCTCGACAGCGAAGAGGAGGTGGTCTCGATGGTGGAGTCCATCTCCGAGCTGGAGGAGCTGGGCGACGAGACCGGCAGCGCGGTGACGGTGCAGCTCTCGGGCGACGAGGCCGCGCAGCTGGGCGCCATCGCCCGGCGCCACGGGGTCAGCGTGCACGCGCTGCTCCGCGACGTGCTGAGCGGCTTCCTCAAGTACCGCTGACTCAGGCGCGCCCGGGCTTCTGCTTCCACACCCGGCGGGTGGCCCTGGCTACGCCGGCGCGGCCGTCCCAGCGGAGATCGTGCACCTGCCCGCCGAGCTCCCGGCCATCGGCGCTGACCCGGAGCGCCGGGACGTCGCGCAGCGGGGCCACGTCCAGCGTCACCACCCACTCCTCGCCCACCGGCTTGAGCGTCACCACCGCGCCCAGCGCGATGGGCACCGCGCAGTCCAGCGGAGCGGGCAGGTGCACGATCTCCGCTGGGACGGCCGCGCCGGCGTAGCCAGGG
>CALNBU010000941.1 GCA_937875615.1 uncultured Archangium sp. | reverse complement strand
GTGCCTGCGTCGACCGTCGTGCCTGCGTCGACCGTCGTGCCTGCGTCGGCCGTCGTACCTGCGTCGGGCATGGAGGGCACGCCGGCGTCGAGGGGACGCACGAACTTGAGCGCGAAGGCGTCGGCGGAGAGCATGCCGGAGGTGGCGGTGGTGGTGAGCGTCACCACGAAGGCGCCTGACACCGGGACCTCACCCAGCCGGCGCACGCCACCGGCCAGTTGGTCCCAGGCGAGCGTCGAGGTCCCCGCCGCGCTCTGGATGGTCACCGTGGAGGGAGAGCGGTTGGCGCCACCGACGCCCGAGGCGGAGAGGCCGTAGACGCCGGGGTTCGGCACCTCGCCCGCGAAGCGCGCGCTGGGGTTCCCCGAGGCCGGGGCCTCCAGCGCTTCCCACCCGTAGAAGCCGCCAGCGCTGGGTTGCACCCGGCTCCACGCGCCGCCGTCGGTGCTGAAGGACCGGTCGAGGTCATCGAGCACCACCGCGCTCTCGAAGTCGGGGTGCACGGGGAGCTGGTGCCGGAACAGCCACTCCCACGAGGCCGGGTTGGCGTAGGTGCGGGTCCACGAGTCGTGGGCGTTGTCGACGTACATCGTCAGCCGCACCGGCGAGTTCCCCGAGCCCACGGTGCCGGCGTGCCAGGTGAAGCCGGCGTCGGCGTACAGGGCGGTGAGGGGGCCGGTGGCCGGCGCGTTGGTGCCACCGTCGGCGTGCGGGTAGCCGGTCATCACCGAGGCGATGTCGCTGCCGGCCCAGGCGTCGCCCAGGTTGCTGACCCAGCCGATGCTCTGGTTGCGGTTCACCGTCGGGTCGCCCCACGAGTGGAAGGCCCACACCGGCGTCTTGAGGAAGCGCGCGCCGCTGCCGGGGTTGGCCGCCCCGCACACCGGGAGGGCCGCGGCGATGCGCTCCCGCCCCTGCCCAGACACGTAGTTCCAGGTGCCCGCTCCGCCCATGGAGACGCCGGTGACGTAGACGCGACGAGGGTCGATGCGGAAGGTGTGGTGGGCCCAGGTCATGAGCTGGTTCACCGTCGCGGTGTTCCACCCTCCCGGCGACTGGGGCGCGAGCACGATGGCGTTCTCGTCGGCGAAGATGCGTGAGCCGCCGCGCGCCTCCCGCGTGCCGCCGTCGAGCGTGGTGATGGTGGCGCCGGTGGCGAGCAGCTTCGCCGGCCCGTGCTTCACCATCTGCTCCCACAGAGGGCCATTGGCGATGACCTCGCCCGCGCCGTGGAGAAACAGCACCAGCGCCGCGTGCTGCCCCGGGGTGGTGGAGTAGTCGGGCGGGAGGTATTGGAGGAACCCATAGCCTGCGTCGGTGGTCCCCGGCCGTCGTTCCACGAGCACGTCGTCTTGCGCGCGCGCCGCCTGCGCGAGCACCAGGAGACACAGCAGGGTCGAGCGCATGGACCCATGCTGCCACCTGTCGCGCGCGGCTCACCACAAGCCGGCGAAAACATTCTCGTGGCGCGGTCTTCAGGCAATCAGCCGGGCATAAACCCGTGTAGAGTCATCGTTCGTTAGAGAGCAGCGATCACCGCACCGATCTTCAAGGAAAGAACAGACCTCATGTGGCAACGCTTTCGTCGCGCCATGCGCAGCTTCGTCGGCTTCTTCGTCAGCACCATCGAAGACCCTGAGCTGATTCTCGAGCAGAACATCCGCGACCTGAACGACCAGGTTCCGAAGATGAACGAGTCCATCGCCATGGTGCGGGCGAACGTGACGCTGCTCGAGAAGGAAAACGAGAAGTACAAGCGGGAGATCTCCGACCTCACCGCCAAGGTGAAGGCCGCCATCCAGGGCGGTCGCGATGATCTCGCCGCGCAGTTCGCCGCCCGGCTGCAGACCGAGAAGAGCGCCTTCGCGCGCAACGAAGGCCAGCTCTCCACCGCGCGCACGGCCTACGAGAAGGCGCTGAACGTCAAGAAGGCGTTCATGCGCGAGAAGGACAAGAAGACCAACGAGGCGATGAACGCCATCCGCGACGCGCGCCGGGCGAAGTGGCAGTCGAAGGTGGCGGACGCCATGGAGAGCTTCGAGGTGGGCGGCATCGACGCGACCCACGACGAGATGCTCCGGAAGGTCGAAGAGCAGACCGCGGTCAACGAGGCGCGCATGCAGATGGCGCTGGAGTCGGTGGACACCGCCACCATGAAGATCGAAGAAGACGCCGAGGCCCTGCAGGCCGCGGAGCTGGTCAAGCAGTTCAAGATGGAGATGGGCCTCGACAGCCCCGCGCCGGTGGCCGACGTGGGCGGAGCGGGAGAGAAGACCATCGGGAAGAAGGTCGAGGTCAAGTAAGGAGCTGCGGCGGTGCGCCTCGCGCGTTGGTTGCTGGGCCTGAGCCTGCTGGCGCTGGCCGTGGGAGCGGTGCTGGCGTCCCGGTTCGGCTACATCGAGCGGCTGCGC
>CALNBU010000940.1 GCA_937875615.1 uncultured Archangium sp. | reverse complement strand
AGGCGCCGCGCTCGTAGCCGAAGAGCTCCGACTCCATCAGGTCCTTGGGGATGGCGGCGCAGTTGATCTTGATGAGCGGCTTGTCGCGGCGCGAGCTGCCCTGATGGAGCGCGGTGGCCACCAGCTCCTTGCCGGTGCCGGACTCGCCGGTGATGAGCACCGTCGAGGGCGTGTCGGCCACCTTGTCGATGACCTTGAACAGCTCCTCCATGCGGGCGCCGTCGCCGATGATGCCCTTGCGCGCGCTGCCGTCGGGCGCGACGTGGCCCTGGTTGGCCTCCTGGGTGCGCGCGGCCTTGGCCACCACCGAGCGGATCTCCGCGTGCTCGAAGGGCTTGGTGATGTAGTCGAAGGCGCCCAGCTTGATGGCCTCCACCGCCGAGTCGACGGTGCCGTGCGCGGTGATGATGATGACCGGCACGTCGCCGCGCGTGGCCTTCACCCGGGTGAGGATGTCCATGCCGCCCAGCTTCGGCATCACCAGGTCGGTGATGATGACGTCGGCGCCGTTCTTCTCGAACTCCGCCAGGGCCTGCTCGCCGTCCTCGGCGACGGTCACCTCGTAGCCGTCCTTGCGGAGGATGGCGGCCAACACCTTGCGGAGGTTCGCTTCGTCGTCGACCACCAGAATACGGCTCATGGCGCACGGTTTGGCGTGCAGCGCCAGTCAGGTCAAGGACTCGCCGAGGCCGGAGAGCCGTGCGTACAGTGCGCGCCGACGTGAGCCAGACCACCACCACCAGGAGCGCGAAGGGCGCCGCGCTGGTCGCCGCGGGCATCCTGCTCTCGCGGCTGGTGGGGCTGGTGCGCCAGAAGCTCTTCGCGCACTTCCTCGGCAGCGGGCTGGAGGCCGCGGCCTTCCAGGCCGCCACGCGCATCCCCAACGTGCTGCAGAACCTGCTGGGCGAGGGCGTGCTGTCGGCGTCGTTCATTCCCGTCTACGCGTCGCTGCGGGCGAAGGGCGACGAGGCCGCGGCGCGGCGCGTGGCCGGCGCGGTGTTCGGGTTGCTCTCGCTGCTGGTGTCGGCGGTGGTGGCGCTGGGGGTGCTGGGCGCGCCGTGGTTGGTGGCGCTCATCGCGCCCGGCTACGACGGCGAGGCGCGGGCGCTGACCATCACCCTGACGCGCATCATCTTCCCCGGCACCGGGGTGCTGGTCTTCAGCGCGTGGTGCCTGGGCATCCTCAACTCGCATCGGCGCTTCTTCCTCTCGTACGCGGCGCCGGTGGTGTGGAACGGCTGCATCATCGCCGCGCTGGTGCTCTCGCGGGGCGCGTCGCAGGACCAGGTGGCGACGTGGGCCGCGTGGGGCACGGTGGCCGGCTCGCTCGCGCAGTTCCTGGTGCAGCTCCCCGCGGTGCGCGCGCTGCTGGGCCACTTCTCGCCGACGCCCTCGCTGGCCGACGCCGACGTGCGCCAGGTGGTGCGGGGCTTCGGGCCCGCGGTGCTCTCGCGCGGCGTGGTGCAGGTGAGCAGCTGGGTCGACACCGCCTACGCGTCGCTCATCTCCGAGCGCGCGGTGGCGGCGCTCTCGTACGCGCAGACCATCGCCATGCTGCCGGTGTCGCTCTTCGGCATGGCCATCTCGGCGGCGGAGCTGCCGGAGTTGTCCGCCGACGCCACGAAGTCGCAGCAGGAGCGGGCGCAGGCCATCTTCGAGCGGTTGCGGGCGGGGCTGGAGCGCATGGCCTTCTTCGTGGTGCCCAGCGCGGTGGCCTTCTTCTGCGCGGGAGACCTGCTGGCCGCCGCGCTGCTGGAGTCGGGCCGCTTCACCGCCGAAGACTCGCGCTTCTCGTGGTACCTGCTGATGGGCTCGGGCGTGGCGCTCTCGGCGCAGACCTCCGGCCGCCTCTATTCGTCGGCGTACTACGCGCTCAAGGACACCCGCTCGCCGCTCCGGTTCGCGCTGGTGCGGGTGACGCTGGGCATCGCGCTGGGGTACTGGGCGGTGCACGTGTTGCCCGGCTGGCTGGGGCTGCCGGCGCACCTGGGCGCGGTGTTCATCACCGTCACCACCGGCGTCACCGCGTGGGTCGAGCTGACGTTGCTCAAGCGCGGGTTGCGCCGCGCGCTGGGCCCGCTGCCGTCGTCGCGGAGCCAGCTGCTGCGGGTGTGGCCCGCGGCGCTGCTGGCGGGCGCGGCGACGCTGGGCCTCAAGTCCGCGCTGGGGCAGCGCTTCGGCACGGTGGCGCTGGCGGAGTTTGGCGGGGCGTTCTTCGCGCCGGTGGCCCTGCCGCGGCTCCCCACGGCGCTGGGGCTGCTGCTGACGTTCTGCGCCGTGTACGGCGCGGCCACGCTGGCCTTGAAGGTGCCGCAGGCCACGGCGCTGGTGGGGCGGCTGACCCGCCGCCTCCGCCGCTGAGGCGCGCGCCGCGCTACACTTCTGGGCTCATGCGCCGCCTCGTCTTCTCCGTGCTCCTCGCCGGCTGTGCCTCGTCGCCCCGGCC
>CALNBU010000939.1 GCA_937875615.1 uncultured Archangium sp. | reverse complement strand
CTCGGCGCCTCCATCGAGGCGCAGCTGCAGCGTCATTCCGTCGACGAGGGCGTACGGGCCGGGCGTTCCCGCAACGACCGAGGCGGCCGTGCCTCCGAACACGATGTCGATGTCGGGACCGCCGTTCACAGAGAGCACGATTCGCTCTCCGTCGTGGAGCGCGAAGGGACCTGCAGCGCGCCCCGTCAGCACCGCGGGAGTGGGGCCAGCTCCAGCGAGGATGAATCCCTGCGCACGTGTCGCCGTCGCCGAGCTTGGCTGCGAGACGTCCGTGTAGTGCGTCGTGCGAACGACCCAGAGCTGGCTCCCGCCGTTCTCGAAGAAGCCCATCGCAGCGAGGGCCAGGTCGGAGTCGGGCGTGAAGCCACCGAAGCGCGTCTGGAACTCCTCGAAGGAGCTGCAGAGCACGGCCTCGTCGATGGGCCCGCGCTCCGTCAGGCCGACCGCACCGGCAACCGAGGTTGGCGCGGAGGTGATGCCGCGAACGCGAGGCTCCTCTTCGACGATGACGACCTTCGACGACAGCAGTTGTCCGCTCACGGAGCACCTCGGTTGGCTGCGAGCGCGCCATCTCGGATCGCGCGAATGACCTCGGGCACGGTGAGCACCGCGTCGTCGACGCCATCCACGGTTACGCCGGTGGCGAGCGTGAGCGACGTGGGAACCGGACGATCGCCGCGCGCGCATCGGCATCGACCGTTCGCGACACAGAACACGTCGTGGGCGAGCACGAAGACCAGGCAGCGCCGGCTGGTGTTGGTGAGGGAGACTGTCACAGCCCCTCCGTCTCGAGCTCGGGGGGCTCGACCAGCGGGTTGCGGTCGAGCGGCAGGCCCTCGTCGACGTCGAAGCCGCGAACGACGAAGCCGCAGGTGAAGACGCGCAGGTCGTCGCGGCTGGCGAGCTGGATCCGGAAGTCGCCGTCGGCCTCGAGTTCCCAGCGGACGGTCCCGCGGACCGGAGCGCTCGGGTCGCGGGGCAGCTCGAGCCAGCGGTTGCGGTTGAGGAACGTCGCGACGGAGCCCATGAGGTTGAAGAGCTCGGCGGTGCGCGAAGACGCGATGGTGAGCCCGAACACCAAGTCGACGGTGAGCGGCGGCTTGCGACGGACCGCCTGCAAGCCCGTCGGCGTGCCCACCACGTCGTAGTGGGGCTCGTTCGCCGAGTAGAAGCGGTTCTGACGGAGCGTCGGGCCAGTCAGCACGAGCGACGGAAGCTTCGCCATGGCGATGATGCTCTGCCCGTCGGCGGTCTCGTCGTAGTCGACCGAGACCGAGGTGCTGACGTTCGCGACGACCTGGCGCTTCAGCTCGCGGAGCAGCTGTCGGATGACACGCGTGAGGTCCGCCTCGCGCGCGATGGCAGGGCGTTCGAATCGGTAGGCGAGCGGCAGCATCGCGCGTTCCCCGGGAATGGGTTGCCCGGTCGCGTCGAGATTGAGGACCTCCAGATCTACCGCGCCAGGCTCATGCGCCGGCGTGCGGACTTCCACAATGGCCGATCGGCCTGACCGCCGTATGGCGACGAGTTCGGCTGCTCGTCCGCCAACCAGCACGCGCGCCTGTTCGCCAACCTCGGCCACTTCAAGCCGAACGAGGTCGCCGCCGCTCGACGGGCCGACCAAAGGAAGCACCGTGCTGATCGATGGCTGAGCCACGACACGGGAAAGGCCCAACGACCAGATTCGCGGGGACGGACCTCTGCGGAACGGCGAAGTGCGCAGCGCTCCTTGCAGAGGGTTATCGCGCTAAGCGCCGAGGTAGACTGTTACGGGATGCTCAAGGCTCATTTCGACGCGATCGAGGCTGCAATGCTGGCGCTCTCCGGAGTGGCGCACAACGCAGGCCACACGCTGAACCGAGGCGGGCCGCGTGAGGTTTTCGTGGCTCAATTTCTCAAGGACAATCTCGCGGAGACCGTCGGATTCGGAACGGGCGAGATCGTCTCGGCTGATTGCCAACCACGTGATAGCCGCAACCAGATCGACCTCGTCATCTACGACCGTCGATTCCCCAAGATCAAACTCGGTGGCGAGGTTTCTGCCTTTCTCGCTGAGTCCGTGGTCGCCGCAATCGAAGTCAAATCACTGCTGACTCGTGAGGCACTTCAAACAGCGATGTCCTCCGCCAAGACCATCAAGGGGCTGCCGCGCATCAAGAAGGAGATCCCTATCGGCGGTTGGATACCGCCAGCGATCCTGAACTACGTCGTGGCCTTTGATGGCCCTGCGTCCATGGATACGGTGTACGGCTGGGTTGGGGAGATTGGGGACGAGCTCAAGTTGAGTTATCCGACGCCGTTCGGGAGCAGCATGAAGGAGAGAGAGCAACACGCGAGTCCGGCGATCGACGGCATCTTCGTACTTGGCCGGGGCTACGTGCTCCTCGACAACGCGAACTTCATGGCGTCGATGGACCCCAACCGCGCCCAGCATCCAAATCACCGCTGGATCGTCAACAGTCAGGACCGCGGAGCCGCGTTGACACTCTTCTTCCTGTTGGCAGGGGCGATTGGCAATTCGAAGTTCACAATCGTCGACATTGATCACTACCTCTCGCGCCACCTCGTAGAGGGAGTCCGCTTCGGCCCCCCTAGGTGATGCCCAGCAGCCTGGGCACCTTCTCTTCCAGCAGGTCGATTTCTTCGCGGGTCTCGCCGAGGTACGAGAGCAGGCGCAGGTCTTCGCGCTCCACCGCGCCGCCGTGGACGATCCACGCGCGGGTGCGCAGCAGCCGGTAGAGCTTCACCAGCTTGCGGTCCGAGACGAAGACCTCGTCTTCTCTCACCACGGTGCGGATGACGCGGCGGAACTCGCGCAGCACCTCGTCGCGGAAGAACAGGTCCCGGTCCTTCGGCTCCTTTCGCGCCATCAGCAACGTCAGGTAGCGGTGCGCCTTGAGCACGTCGTCGAGGGTGGCGAGGCCCTCGGCCCAGGGCTTCCGGTTGAGCTCCTTGTTGGTCTGGGACTCCAGGCCCGCGTCGAGGAGCTCCACGAAGTAGGTCTCCTGCACCGGGCGGCAGGCGGCCTTGAGCGCGAAGCGGTCCTTGAGCGCGGCGAGCTCGCTGTGCTCGGGAATCTCGTTGGTGGCGGCGAAGAGCACCTTGAGCCGCACCGGCACCGGCACGCCGTCCTGGTAGAACTTGCGCTCGTTGATGACGGTGAGCAGGGCGTTGAGGATCGCCGAGCTGGCCTTGAAGATTTCATCGAGGAAGGCCACGCGCGCGGTGGGGAGCTTCCCCTGCTCACGGCGGATGTAGCGCCCCTCGCGCAGCTCGTTGATGTCGATGGGCCCCAGCACCTCGGAGGGCTCGGTGAAGCGCGTCAGCAGGTACTCGAAGGAGTCGGTGCCGGTCACCCCCAGCGCCTCGCGGAACTTCACCACCAGGTCGCTCTTGGCGGTGCCCGGAGGCCCCACCAGCAGCAGCGGCTCCTGGGCCACGGCGGCCACCAGCATCAGGTCGACCAGTGCCTGCTTGTCGACGAAGTGCCGGCCCAGCGCCACGCGGAAGCGGTTGAGGCGCTCGCGCAGCGCCTGGGCCTCGCCCTGCAGCGCTTCCAGCGACAGGTCGTCAAGGTTCTCGGAGGTGTCGGTCATGTCGTCTCTCCCACGTCGCGGTGGACTCGCCGGCGAACGAGGAACTCGTCTTCGTCGAGGAACCGGCGCGTCGTCTCGTTCAGGGTCAGGTCGTCGCCCACGTGCCCCAGCACCACCGCGTCGGCGAACTCCACCATCGACACGCAGAACCACTGGTTGGTGCTGAAGCCGTCGGTAATCCACGGGAGCTGCTGCGCGAGGCGGAGCAGGCCGCTCAGGGCGAGGTCGGTGTTGGTCTGCGAGAAGGTCTGCGCCACGCCGCGCGAGAGGCTCATGCGCTCCGAGATGTTGAGCCCCGACTCACGGGTCAGCCGCGCCAGCGCGTCGTCGACGATGGGCTGCGCCTGGGTCACCGCGCCGAGGTACATGAAGCCCGAGGCGAGGCCCAGGCGGGCCTGCAGCACCGGCACCTCGTCGCCCTTGAGCACGGTCACCGCGCGGGCGAGCAGCTCGCGCGCTTCGTCGCGCAGGCCCACGCGCCGGAGGCTGCGCACGCCCGACACCAGCACGCCGCCCAGCTCGCCCACGTCGGACGGGTTGTGCTCGGCGATGGCGCTCGAGAGGCGCAGCACCAGCTGCTTCACCAGGCCCTCGCGTCCGAAGTGCCCGGCGACGCGCAGCGCGTCTTCCAGCACCAGCGTGCGCTCGCGCACCGGGAGCGCGTCGGCGGCGGTGGTGAACTCCGAGAGCAGCGTCAGGGCCTGGGCCTCGGGCAGCTGCGGCAGGTGGTCGAGCAGCGCGTCCATCACCCGGGCGCGCTCCTCGGGGCCCAGCCTGCCCAGGGTGTCGAAGCGCGTGCGGATGGCGCGCAGCAGCTCCGCCGGGTCGCGCAGCGCGCTCAGCCGCGTCAGCTCTTCGGCGCGCGGGTTGGTGGTGCGCCGCATGAAGCTGTCCTTCTCCGACACGCGCTCCTGCGGCTCCAGCACCACGCTGGCGCGGCGCAGCCGGTCGACGCGGTAGCGCGGGTCGCGGGGGAGCGCCGCCAGCTCGGCGGTGAGCTCGGGCGGGAGCGGCGTCTGCGGCAGCGAGCCCTCCAGCGCCTGGTCGATGCGCGCCGCGTAGGCGCGGGAGAGGAAGCCGTGCACCGGGTCTCCGCCGGGGATGGCCTTGAGCGCCGCGTCGCGCAGGGCGCGCGCCCGCTCGGTGCTGGCCAGGCGGGCGAAGCCCCAGGCGAACTCCAGCCACACGTAGGCGCGCGTCAGCTCCCAGGGCGCCTCCAGCATCGACTTCTTGCGCGGCGTCTCTTCGAAGGCCTTGAGCAGGCCGTCGAGCTGGGTGCTCACCCGGCGCGCCCGGCCGGTGCCGGCGCCCCCCGCCTGCGCCTGGCCGGTGACGCGCAGCAGCCGGGGCACGTCGCGGTCCAGCGACAGCCCGCCCTGCAGCCGCGAGAGCATGCGGTCCCGGCCTCGCGCCAACAGCAGCGCGTCACCGCCCGCCAGCTTCGAGAGCGCGCTGCGCGCCAGCCAGGCGGCGCGCACGTCGAGGGCGTCACCGAAGCGCTCCATGAAGGTGACCCAGTCGGTGGCGCGCTTCTGCACCGCGGGGGCGCTCTCCTGCGCGGCGACGAACAGCTGCGCCACCGCGCCCTGCAGCTGCGCGAGGTCCGGGGCGGCCTGGGTCAGCAGCGCGTCGAGGCGCACGCCGGAGGTGGCCGCCCAGCGCCGGGCCAGCGTCAGCGCCTCGTCGGGAGGCGCCTCCCACATGGCGTGCGCCCAGGCCATGCCGGCGTCGGTGGGGCGACCCACGCGGGCGTACATATCGGCCAGGCGGGCCCAGCCGGCGCGTCGCGCGGGCGCCTCCGCCGGAGCCTCCAACTCGAGGAAGGCGGCCTCTTCCTGGGTCACCACCTGCTCCGCTTCGGAGAGCGCCGCGGGGAGCTCCACCCCGACGGGCTGGGCGGGGACCTCCACCGGGGTCGGGACCGGGCGCTCGACGGGGGCTCTCCGCTGCCGCGGGCGCGGCCGCACGGCGTGCTCCCGGGGCGCCTCGCCTGCGTCCGGCGGGGCGGTCGGCGCGTCCTCCTGCGCGAGGAAGGGCGCGAAGTCGAAGGTGGCCGAGCGGACCCAGGGCGTCAACACGTCGCTCAGCCCGTCCACGACGTAGTCGACCCACTCCGCGAGCGGGCGGAAGGCCGCGTCGGGCAGGGTGTGCCGGTCGAAGCCACGCCCGTTGGGCTCGAGCCAGGTGAGCGCGTCGGGGTCGGGCGCCAGCCAGGTGCGGAGCCGGTCTCGCCGCAGCGGCGGCTCCACCGTCAGCTCCGCCGGCGCGAAGAGGTTGGGCAGCTCGTGGACCCGGGCGTAGGCCACGCCCGGCAGCGGCAGGGCGCCCGCCTCGCGGCCAGGTCGGGTCCGCAGCAGCACCAGCTCGCCCGCCACCGCGAAGAGCACCTGCTCCAGTTGGGCCTCGGGTGTGGCGCGCACCAGCGACTCCACCAACCCGGGCGCGCCGCGCACCACGAAGAGCGTGGGGGCCTCGGCGCGGGCGGTGCGGGCCAGGGTCAGCTTCACGTCGATGCGCGGGAGCGAGTCGTCGGGCGTCTCCGCGAGCGCGGCGCCGGTGCCCGTCGGGACCAGCAGGTCGTCGACGTCGGTCCATTCGCCGTCGGGCAGGCGCCACCAGGGACCGGCGCGCGGCATCAGCAGCAGCGCGTCATCGGGCACCTCCAGCGTCGCGTGGAGCGGGTGGGTGAAGCCCAGCTGGGTCCACAGGCGCGCCTGGCCGGGCGTGGCGGGCGCGAAGGCGCGCAGGCCGTCGAGCCCATCGAGCGCGCGGGCCACCACGAACCAGGGCGGGTCGAGGACGCGCAGCAGTGCGTGGGCGTGGGGGGTGGCCAGCACGCGCAGCGCCTGTCGGTCGCAGCCGAGGCGCAGCAGCTCGCCGGCCACCTCCAGCAGCGAGCGCTCGCTCCCGACCGCGAAGAGCACCACCGGGAGCCGGCCCGCCGGGACGCCGGTGTCGCGGGGAGCCAGCACCTCGGCCCAGCAGGAGGCGTCGGCGAGCGCCACCGTGGCCGGGCGCTGGGTGACGCCCGCGGCGAGCAGCGCCTTCTTCACCTTCGCTGGCACCGCGCCGGACGGCACCACCTCCAGCTCGCCCT
>CALNBU010000938.1 GCA_937875615.1 uncultured Archangium sp. | reverse complement strand
GGAGAAGGAGGCGCTGGACAACGCGGTGGTCGCCGAAGCCCGGGCCCGCGAGGCCCAGCAGGAGCGTCAGCGCGGCGGCCAGCTCGTAGCCGGGCGAGGCCAGCAGCGGCAGCCGGGTCAGCGCGACGCCGAGCGTAGCGAGCGCGAGGCACCACGCGCGGGCGCCGCGCCACGCGGCGAGGCGGCGGAGATGAAAGAGCACTTCGCGCATCGATGCCGCCCGTATACTGTCAGGGCCAATGAGCGCTGATCAGAAACAGGGTGCCGAGGCGAGGGATTCCACGCGCGTGCCCATCGAGCTCAAGGTCGACTACAAGAAGCTCAACTCGTTCTTCGCCGACTACACGAAGAACATCAGCAAGGGCGGCACCTTCATCAAGACCGGGAAGCCGCTGCCCATCGGGACCCAGTTCCTCTTCAAGCTCACGGTGCCGCAGCGGACCTCGCCCTTCGAGTTGCTGGGCGAGGTGGTGTGGTCGACGGTGGAGGGCGAGGAGCCGGGCATGGGCATCAAGTTCGTGTACTCGGACGATTCACAGCGCACCGACTTCGAGCACGTGGTGGAGGCGTTGATGAGCGACTCGCTCGGCGTAGAGCTCACGGGGCGGCTGCTCAACAAGTCGCTCAAGTCGTGAGCGGGCTCCGCTTCCTGGCGCTGGTGGCGCTGGCGTCGTGCCAGTCGGTGGGACAACCGCCAGATGCCTCGGTGCCGAAGGTGGCGGCGCCGCCGCCGGCGCGGGTACCGCAGCTGGCCGATCGCGACTTCGTGATGCCGCCGCTGCCGCACCGGCGGGTGACGCTGCAGGGCGCGTCGGGGCCGGTGGTGGTCGACGCGGAGATCGCCCGCACCGTGCCGCAGCGCACGCGGGGGCTGATGTGGCGCGAGGTGTTGCCCGAGGGCACGGGCATGCTGTTCATCTTCGAGCGCGACGACTGGCTCAGCTTCTGGATGAAGAACACGCTCATCCCGCTCGACATGCTCTTCATCGACTCGCGGCTGGTGGTGGTGGGGCTGGTGGAGAACGCCGAGCCGCAGACGCTCTCGCCCCGCACGCCCGGCGACGTGCAATCGCAGTACGTGTTGGAGGTGCCCGGTGGGTGGGCGCGCAAGGTGGGGGTGAAGCTGGGCTCGAAGGTCCAGGTAGAGGACCTCGCCGCGTTGTCCGGCGAGCCGTGACCGCTGGAGCACCCGCGGCGTTGCCGGGGTGATTCAGGTCCGCTCGCCGACCGGCGCCGGCGCGACGGGCTCCGGCCCGCTCACCTCGGCGACGGGCGAGAGCGCGGTCAACTCCACGGCCGTGGCCACCTCGTGGCCGACGCGCGCCTCCTCGGCCTGGGCCGAGGCCAGCGTGCTCAGCTTGCGCGAGACGGCGGAGAGCTCGGCCGCGCGCACCGTGGCGTGGGTGGAGCGCAGGCCGATGAGCGCCACCCGCGCCCGCTCCAGCAGCGCCACCTGTGACTTGAGGCGCGCCAGCACGCGCTCCCGCTTCAGCTTGACCTCGCCCAGGTGCTCCAGCTCTTCGCGCAGCGAGCTCGCGGCGAACTCCAGCTGCTGCCGGGCGACGGGGTCTCTCGCGGTCCGCGCGCTCTCCTCCAGCTCGGAGATTTCCTTCTTCAGGCCCTCGTCGGCCTGCGCGTGCGCGTGTAGCTCCACCCCGGCCCACTCGCCGGCCAGCTCCGCGGCGTCACGCGTCAGCTTCGAGAGCGTGCGCGCCAGCTCCTCGCGGGCCCCGTCGCGCGGGAGCGCCGCCAGCTGCGCGCCCGCCTGCCGGTAGAGGTTGAGGGCCCGCTGCAGCTGCGTCTCGAACTCGCCCGACAGCGTGGGCAGCAGCGCCTCGACGCGCGCCTCCACGGGGTCGGACTGGAGCGCCACGTGCGAGGCCAGCGAGCCCAGCCCCGCGAAGAGGGCCACCGTCGCGCCGCTGACGGCGAAGGCCAGCAGCTCGGGCGTCGACAGCTGCGTCAGCCGGGAAAAGAGAATCTTCGCGACCTCCGTCCCCGCCCCCGCCAGCCCGCCGGTGGCCACCGCCGCCCCGACGAAGTGCCCCGGGCCGGGCCGCGAGGCCCCCACGTTGCCCTCCTCGCCGCGCTCGCTCAGGCGGGCCTTCACCATCAGGGCGCCCACCGCCGCACCCGCCAGCGCCACGGTCCACGCCGCCGAGAACCCGAAGAGCCACGGCACCGCCGGCAGCACCACCGCCAGGCCGGTCAGCAGCAGCCGGTCGAGGCGGTCGCCACGCACGCAGGCCAGCGCGGTGCCGGCCAGGGCCAACCAGGCCAGCGGCAGGCCCATATGGAACCTGCTTGAAAGAAAGGCCAACACGCCCGCCCCCGCCCCGAAGGCGAGCGCGCGGCTGACGTTGCGTTCGAAGATGTCCCGGTGCTGGAGCTGAACGAGGGCGGAGGTGGTCGACATGGCAGGCGTTACACGCGCCAGCCGCCGGTCCGATCTACCGGAGCGCTTTTGGGCTCACTGGGCGCCGGCGTCGGGCGACCGCGCGCAGAAGTCGGGCTGGTAGATGCCCGGAAAGTCTTCCTTGAGCGACGCCAGGGCTTCGGCCGAGAGCAGCAGGCCGCGGCAGCGCAGGGCGGTGGCGCCGGTGTCGAAGGACTCTTCGAAGGACGGGCACTCGTCGCCGGGCACGCACTGCTTGGAGCAGTAGCCGTAGGCCTCGTCGTCGAGGCCGGCGTCGCTCCGCCAGGAAGAATCGCGCACGCAGAAGAGCTCCACGCAGTCCACCGAGCCCACGCCGATGAAGTCGCGGCCGTTGGCGGCGAGGCCACCGTCGGCCTGGTAGACGAGGAGCTCCCGCTCGCGGATGGCCACCGGCTCGGAGCCTCCGTCGGGGTTGCTCTTCACCAGGCGGCAGCTGGCGTTGAGGTCGGTCTTTCGGCACCCCATGGCAAGGAACACGAACACGGAGGCGGTCAGGAGAGTCCGGGACATTCGCAACGCTCTTTTAAAGGAGATTGAAAGCGCGGCGAGGGTAGCACACGGCTTCGCGGAATCGACACTTCACAATGCACCGCAGACAGGTAGAGTCCGCGCGCTGTTTTTCGCGTGTGTTCGGCGGCTTCTGTTCGCGCCGAGGAGAGTATGCATTGACTCGCAATCTGGCCGCGTCGTCGCTGATGGCGCTCCTTCTGGTCGGGAGAGCCGCCTTCGCGCAGTTCGACGAAGGTCTCGACCTCTCGGGAGAAGAACAACAGAAGGAAGAACCCAGAGACGAAGGGCTCGATCTCTCGTCAGGGAGCGGCGCTTCCTCGGACTCGCCGGTGAGTGAGGCCGGGAAGCCGGCAGAGAAGAAGGCCGAGGGGACGGCCGTGGAGCGCGACACCACGCAGGACGACCGCGTGAAGTCGGTGCAGCGCAAGCTGTACCTCAAGCGGGGCCGCGTGGAGTTGGCGCCCTACTTCTCCATCAACGTCAACGACCCGTACTACATGAAGCTGGGGTTCTCGGGGCGCCTCGCCTTCTACCCGGCTGACTCGGTGGCGCTGTCGGCGCGCTTCACCTACCTGGCGACGGAGGCCACCGACGACGTGCGCGCGGCCACCCGCAACCTCAACAGCCGCATCTTCTATTCCGAGCCCATCTGGTCGGTGCTGGGCGACGTGGAGTGGAGCCCGTTCTACGGGAAGGTCGCCTTCTTCAACTCCATCCTCCAGTTCGACGCGTACCTGCTGGGCGGCGGCGGCATCGTCACCACCCAGACCTCGCTCACTCGCGACGAGGCTGGCTCGATCACCGCGGTGGCGCCCAAGCCGGCCTTCGACCTCGGCGTGGGCTTCCGCTTCGTGGTGCGCGACTTCCTGGCCATCAACGTGTCGCTGACCAACACCACCTACGGCGACGTGCCGCGGGGCGCGGTGAAGGCCATCACCCAGAACCTGATGTTGGTGAACGTGGGAATCTCGCTCTTCCTTCCCTTCAAGTCGACCTACCGGGAGGACGAGTGATGAAGCACCTCCTGTCCGTGTTGTTGCTGGCCTGGTCCACGCAGGCCCTCGCGCAGGCCTCGTCGGAAGACGAAGCCGGCGACGTGTCCGAGGTCGACAAGGACGCCACCGGCCCGCTGAGAGATCGCATCAGGCCGGTGTCGGGCCACGTCTTCCTGATGGGCGAGCGCTTCGAGATCAGCCCCGCGGTGGGGCTCTCGGTGCGCGACGCCTTCTGGCAGAAGATCGGCTTCGGCGCGTCGTTCACGTACCACTTCAATGAAGACTTCGCGCTCTCGCTGCGCGGCATGTACAACCTCTCGCTCATCTCCGGCACCGCGCAGATCTGTCGCCCCGAGGGAGATCCGCAGGGCGCCGGCTGTTCGCTTCCCACCCGGGAGCAGCTCACGCAGGACGTCAACGGACAGCTGTCGAACCGGGCCTACGGCTACATGTCGCTGCTGACGTCGCTCGACCTGCAGTGGAGCCCCATCTACGGAAAGCTCTCGCTGTTCGCGGAGAAGTTCCTGGCCTTCAACATGTACATCGTCGCCGGCCCGGCGTTCCTGCTCTACGGCCCCGCCAACACCCCCACCGTGGGCGGCAACGTGGGCGTGGGCTTCCGGTTCTTCATCAACGAGTGGATGACGCTGCGGCTGGAGGTGCGCGACGTCATCTACGGTGAGGTCGGCGCGCTGCTCGACCGGCAGGGGCGGCCGGAGACCTCCATCCGCAACCAGATCATGCCGGAGCTGGGGCTCTCTATCTTCCTGCCCACCACCTTCAAGGAGGCCCGGTGATGCGGTCGTGGCTGGTGGCACTGACGCTGGCGCTCTCGGCGCCGGCCTTCGCGCAGTTCGAGGGCCTCGATCTCGGGGGCAAGAAGAAGAGCAAGCCGGCGAAGAAGAAGAAGCCGGTGACCAAGAAGAAGGGCAACGCGCCGCCCGCGCCTGAAGAGGCGGACGACGACGACAAGGCCTCGGGCGCAGGCGAGAAGGCCGTCGAGAAGGACTCCGGCGAGGTGCCGCTGCCCGAAGGTGGCCTCGACCTGACGCAGCCCGCGGCGGCGCCGGCCGACACCGCGACGAAAAGCGGCAAGAAGGCGGCGCCGGTGATGTCGTTCGACGCCGTCGACGTGTCCGGCAAGACGGCCGATCGCCAGAAGGTCGACGCGGCCATCTCGAAGTTCAAGGCCGACAACTTCGAGGGCGCGGCGATGGACTTCTTCGACCTCACGCAGGACCCCGCGCTGGCGGGCCTGGCGGTCGAGAACGAGTACTGGCTGGCGAAGGCGCTCTACAAGCTGGGCCTGTACCACTCGTCGTTGGAGCTGTTCTCCAGGGTGCTGGCCCGCGGGCCCTCGACCAAGTTCTTCAAGAGCTCGCTGGAGTGGCTGTTCTTCATCGCCCGCAAGACGGTGAACGAGACGGTGGTGCTCGATGAGATCGCCCGGTACTCCAACTACGAGTTCCCCGATCGCTTCA
>CALNBU010000937.1 GCA_937875615.1 uncultured Archangium sp. | reverse complement strand
GCGGGCCGTCCGACGCTCCACACTCGAACACGGGAGCGCGGCGGATTCAGTCCAGTTCGCGGCAGCGGACGGGCGGCCCGCTCCGCCGCATGGACGCGGACCGCGGGCCCGGCTCAGGCCACGCGTGCGGGCCGCGCGGCGACGTGCAGGGTGACGCGGAAGGTGGCGCCGTGGCCCGGGGTCGACTCGAGCCAGGTGCGGCCGCCCTGCGCCTGCACCACCTTGCGCACCACGGCCAGGCCGATGCCGGTGCTCTCCTTCTCGTCGCGCGCCGCCAGCGTCTGGAACATCCCCCAGATGCGCTGGTGGTACTCGGGCGCGATGCCCGGACCTTCGTCCTGCACCGAGAAGTGGACCCACGCGCCCTCGGTGCGCGCGTCCACGGTGATGCGGCCCTCGGCCGGACCGTGCTTGAGCGCGTTGCTCAGGAGGTTCATCAGCGCCTGCTGGAGCAGCGTCTTGTCGCCGTTGATGACGATGCCCGGCTGGGGGAGCGCGACCTGCACCGTGGCCGGCGCCGCCATCAGGGCCACCGCCTCCGCGGCCGCGGCCCGCGCGTCGAAGGTCTCGAGGGTGGTGGCGGAGTGCCCGGCGCGCGCGTAGTTGAGGATGCCGTCGATGAGCGCCTGCAGCCGGCGCACGCGCCCCTGGAGCAGCGCGAAGTTCTTCCGGGAGTCGTCGGTCAGCGTGGCCTCCAGGTCTTCTTCGAGGAAGGCCGCCAGCTGCGCGATGCCCCGCAGCGGCGCCTTGAGGTCGTGGCTGGCGACGCTGGCGAACTGCTCCAGCTCCGCGTTGGAGAACTCCAGCGCGGAGATGAGGTACTCGCGGTCTTCCAGCATCTGGCTGGTGGCCAGGGTGAGCAGCTCGGCGTCGCGGCGCGCGCGCTGCTGCTGGAAGATGAGCCCGGCGAGGGAGAAGGCCAGCAGCGAGCCCACCGCGAGGATGGCCACCACCGCCTGGCGCTCGGAGGCGTCGTGGAGCTCGGCGGTGGGCGCCAGCTCCACCTGCAGGGTGTGCGCGCCGAAGGCCACGGTGCGGGTGACGATGCTGGCGTCGTCGGCGGCGCTGAAGCCGGGCGAGATGCCGAGGGCCTGCGACTGCTGGGAGGCGTCGGTGATGCGGAACTCGTAGAGCGGCGAGAACGCGCCCAGGGTGGTGCCGAGCAGGTCGCTGGTCCTGGCGCGGACGAAGACCACGCCGCGGAAGGCCTCGCGGCGGGCTTCCACCTCGTCGGGCCTCGGCCCGTCGTAGGCGGGGAAGTAGAGCTCGACGCCCTCGCCGCTGCCCGCCAGCGCCGAGGTGAAGACCATGGCCACGTCGCCGTCGTCGCGGGCCTTCTCGATGGCGCGCAGGCGCTCGGGGCTGTCGGCGAGGTCGAGGCCCAGCAGCGCGCGGTGGCCCTCGGAGCGCGGCGTCACCAGCACCACCGGGAGCCGGGGCGCGGGGTGCGAGAAGGCGTAGCGGGCGTACTCCCGGCGGCCTTCGGCCAGCACGGCGTCGGGCGCGGTGGAGTCGGTGGCGCGCACCCAGCCCACCACGCCGTCGTGAAACCAGCGGGGGAGTCCCTGCGCGGCCACGTAGGCGTGGAAGGCGTCCGGCTTCACCGTGGTCTGCGCGGCGTACAGCCCGGCGGTGCCGCGGGCCACGTTGGCCGCGTTCTGCAGGCGGTACAGCACGCGGTCTTCCAGCGGCCCCGCCAGCAGCTCGAGGCGCGCGCGGGAGGCGCGCTCGAGGGAGTCGCGCGTCACCGCGGCGGCGCCCACCGTCAGCGCGACGGTGGCGAGGAACACCAGCACCGGGAGCGCCATCAACCACGAGCGACTGGGGGGCGGCGTCCGCAGGACGCGGGAGAGCGGCATGACCCTGTCGACTTACCTCACCCGGGCGCGCGCGACGGTGAGGCGTGTTGGCGCCGGTGAGGCGGGCTGGCGCGAGCAGGTCGCCAAAGCGCCCGGAACCATGAGCCCGGCCGGTTGGCACGGTCCTGGGAAGGGCTCCCGGCACAAAGGAGAAACACCATGTTCAAGCTGCTCATTCGCGCTTCGTTGATGATGACTGTGCTGCTCACCGCCGGCGCCATCGACGCGGCCTTCGACTGCGACACCATCTGCAACCGCTACAAGGACTGCTTCGACGGCGACTACGACGTGAGCGGCTGCGCCACGCGCTGCCGCAACTCGGCGGAGGGCGACACCGAGTACTACCAGCAGGTCGACCGCTGCGAGGCGTGCATCAGCGACGAGGCCTGCACCTCGGCGACGTTCTCGTGCTTCAGCGAGTGCAGCAGCGTGGTGCCCTGAAAAAGCAGAACGCCGCCTCCCGAGGTGGGAGGCGGCGTCGCACCTGCGGCGTGTGGAGGTCTTCAGCGCAGCGCGATGAGGCCGGCCACCAGCAGGCTCACCACTGACATCACCTTGATGAGGATGGCGATGCCGGGGCCCGAGGTGTCCTTGAAGGGGTCGCCGACCATGTCGCCGACCACCGCGTTCTTGTGCACGTCGGAGCCCTTCTTGTAGCCGGCGAGCTTGCCCTTCTCGATGTACTTCTTGGCGTTGTCCCAGGCGCCGCCGGCGTTGGCCATGTAGAGCGACATGGTCGCGCCCACGGCCAGCGCGCCGGCGAGGGTGCCGGCCAGGGCCGCCGGGCCCATCAGGAAGCCGATGACCGGCGGCACCACCACCGCCACCAGGCTGGGGAGAATCATCTCGCGCAGCGCGGCCGCGGTGGCGATGTCGACAATCTTCTTGGGCTCGGGCTCGGCCTTGAGCTCGATGAGGCCGGGAATCTCGCGGAACTGACGGCGAATCTCTTCGACGATGGCGCCGGCCGCCTTGCCCACCGCCAGCATGGTGGACGCGCCGACGATGAAGGGCAGCATGGAGCCCAGCAGGATGCCGATGAGCACCTTGCCGTCGGTGATGAGCAGCTGCATGTCGCCCAGGCCCGCCAGGGAGCGCGCGTGGTTCACTTCCATGTTGAAGGCGGCGAAGAGCGCGATGACGGTGAGGGTGGCGGAGCCGATGGCGAAGCCCTTGCCGATGGCGGCGGTGGTGTTGCCGACCGCGTCGAGCTCGTCGGTAATCTCGCGCACCTCGGGGCCCAGGCCTGACATCTCGGAGATGCCGCCCGCGTTGTCGGAGATGGGGCCGTAGGCGTCGACCGTCATCACCACCGCGGTGCCGCCCAGCATGCCCACCGCCGCCAGCGCGATGCCGTAGAGGCCGAGGAAGTGGTCGGCGATGTAGGCCACCAGCGCCACCACCAGCATGGGGATGGCCACCGACTCCATGCCCACGGCCAGTCCGCGGATGAGGTTGGTGCCCGCGCCCGTCACCGAGGCCTCGGCGATGCGCGCCACCGGCGTGGACGACGTGTAGTAGTCGGTGACGAGGCCGATGATGGCGCCGCCGAAGGCGCCGCCGGCGATGGCGATGGTCACGCTCTGGGTGATGCCGAAGACGGGCATCAGCACCGCCGAGACGACGGTGAGGATGACCGGCGGGACGATGAGCCCCAGGCGCAGCACGGTGGCCGGGTTCATGGCCTTGAGCGCGCGGGAGATGAAGATGGTGATGATGGACACCACCATGCCCAGCGCGGAGAGGACCAGCGGCACCATGATGCCTGCCGCGCGGTTGGCAGAGACCTCGCCGCCCGCGATGAGCGCGGGCACGCCGAGGGCCGGCGCGGTGAGCGCGATGGCCATGGCGGCCACGATGGCGGCGATCATCGACTCGTAGATGTCGGCGCCCATGCCCGCCACGTCGCCCACGTTGTCGCCCACGTTGTCGGCGATGACGCCAGGGTTGCGCGGGTCGTCTTCGGGGATGTTCTCGATGACCTTGCCGGCGATGTCGGAGCCGACGTCGGCGGCCTTGGTGTAGATGCCGCCGCCGATGCGGGCGAAGAGCGCGATGGACGACGCGCCCACCGCGAAGGCGTGGATGATGTTCGAGAAGTGCGAGTCGTCCTTGAAGACCGCGTAGAGCGCGCCGATGCCGATGAGGCCCAGCGCCGCCACCGCGAGGCCCATCACCGCGCCGCCGTCGAGGGCCACCAGGAAGGCGTTGGGCTTGTTGCCGGTGCGCGCTGCCTGCGAGGTGCAC
>CALNBU010000936.1 GCA_937875615.1 uncultured Archangium sp. | reverse complement strand
GGGCCGCCGCGCAGCACCTCTCGTGGCTGTGGCAGGAGGGCACGGTGCTGCAGCCGCCGGTCTCGGTGACGCAGGCTGCGCAGGCCATGTTGTCCGGCACCCCGTGGATGAGCGCCGGCGCGCCGCTGGGCGTGGTGGACCCCGCGGCCCTCTCCCGCGGCGTGGTGGTGGGCCTGGCCAGCGACACCGCGCCCACCCGCCTCGCGCACGACGCCCACGCGTTGACGGTGATGACGCACAAAGATCCACTCTGCGCCGCGGCCGTGGCCGCCTTCGCCCGCGCCGTGCAGCTGGGCCTCTCGGGCGAGGCGCTCACCGTGGAAGACTTCTGCGCGCAGCTCGCTCACGCCGCGCGCCAGCACAGCGCGCAGCTGGCCGATGAGCTGTTCTACCTCCCGCGCGCGCTGGCCTGGGAGCCCATGGTCGCGCTGACCGCGCTGCGGCGCGTCGGCGTCCCTCCGGGCGAGTACGAGCTCGACGGCGGCCTGCCGCCGCACGTCACGCCGGTGCTGCTCTCGGCGCTGTACTGCTTCCTCCGCCACCCGCAGGACTTCCGCGCCGCGCTGTCGCTGGTGCTGCGCTGCGGAGGTGAGGTCGACGTCGCCGCCGGAGTCACCGCCGCGGTGGCCGGCGCGCACGGAGGCCTGGAGGCGATTCCGCCGCGGCTGCGCAAGAACGTGATGTACGGCGAGTCGCTGCTGGAGGTCGCGGACCGGCTCTTCGACCTCAAGCTGTCGCGCGCGCCGGTGGTGACCCGCGCCTTCGCCACCGCCCGCCGCTGAGTCGGCGGCGCGCGAGGGGTTACTTCGCCGCGTCTGCGGGCGGCGCCTCGGGCGCCTTCTTCTCTTCGGCGGCGGGCGCGGCGGCGGCCGGCTCCACGTACCCCGGCGCGTGCTTGCCCAGCAGCTGGGTGCTCTTCGCGGCGTGGGGGAGGAAGGTGTCGAGCTTGCCGAGGTACCAGAGGCCGCCCAGCACCAGCACCAGCGCCAGCAGCACGTAGCGCTTCCAGGGCATGGCCTGCTCCGCGTACGGGTCGCGCAGGTCGACCTTGCTGCCCGACGGCAGCCTGGCCTCTCTGGTCAGCGAGGCGCCGAAGGGCACGTTGATGCGCGCGTTGGCGTTGACCGCCCAGCCGTTGGCGTCGAGCAGCGGGCCGATGTTGCGCTGCCGCAGCTTGAGCCACGCAATCAACATCGAGGGGCCGGAAATCAACAGCATCAGGCCCACCACGCCCAGCGGCATCCAGATGCCCAACCCGAAGAAGCTCTGCAGCAGCGCGCCGAGGGCCGCGGTGATGCCGCCCACCGCCACGCCGAGGGCCGCCACGATGCCGATGTCCAGCTTCTTGGGGGCGGGGGCCGCGGTCTTGCCCTCTTCGGCGGCCTTGCCCGCGGCGGTCACCCCGCCCTCCAGCAGCTTGCCGGAGTCGGCCTCTTCGGCCGCCGCGCGCTTGGCCACCTGCTCCTCGACGAAGCGGATGGCCTTCTTGTACGGGCTCCAGAAGGCCTGGCGGACGGAGATGGGGTTGTCGACGATTCTGGTGACCGTGGCGTCCCAGGTGTTGCCGTCGCGGTCCTTGAAGAGGCCGTTGCGACCCACGCTGAGGTTGTCGGAGTCACCGGCGGTTATGGCGGCGAC
>CALNBU010000935.1 GCA_937875615.1 uncultured Archangium sp. | reverse complement strand
GCGCGCGACGCGCGCCTGAGCTTCTACCGGGACGACCGGTGAAGGCGCCGGGCTTCGGCACCCACCTGCTGTTGCTGTGGGGGCTGCGGCTGCGCATCGGGCTCAACCGGGGTTCTCCGTCGCGGTGGTGGCTGTCGGTGCTGGGCTTCGCCTTCTCCAGCGCACCGGCGGTGGCCCTGGCGGTGTTCTTCTTCGGGCTGATGCCGCTCACGGTGCGCCTCGAGCTGTGGCTGTGGCCCGACTTCATCCTCCGCCTCTTGTCGTTCGTCACCAGCTGCGTGTGGCTCACCTGGCCGCTGCTGTCGGCGGGCGTCGATGATCACTCCGAGCTCTCGCGCTACGCGGCCTACCCCATCTCCTCGATGCGGTTGATGCTGGCGTCGACGCTGGCCTCGCTCTTCGAGCCGCGCTCGCTGGTGTTCTACGGCCCGCTGGTGGGGGCCACCCTGGGGTACCTCTGGGTGCGCGAGGTCCAGTACCCGTTCCTGCTGTTGCTGGGCTTCGCGGCCTACGTGTTGTTCAACGCGGCCATCTCCCGGGTGGGCTTGAATCTGGTGCTCAACGTGCTGCGCCAGAAGCGAAGCGCGGAGCTGCTCGGCGGTGGCTTCGTCTTCTTCCTGGTGGTCGCCTCGTTCATCCCGCCGGTCGACACCAGCTGGTTGTTCGACCTGGGAGACGCGGGCGTGCAGGCCGTGCCCGACACGCTGGTCGAGGACGCCACCCGGGCGCTGGGCCGCTTCCCCACCGGCTTCTTCGCGCACGCCCTGCTGGCCTCGGTGCGGGGGGCCGGCACGGTGGTGCTGGCCGACGTCCTGGCGCTGGTGGAGCTGACCCTGATCTCGCTCACCGTCGCCTGGGGGTTGCTCATCGACTTCCACCGCCAGTCGGGTCGGGCCGGGCCAGCCGCCGGAGTCCAGCGCCCGCGCAACCCCTTCGCGAAGACCCGCACGCTGTTCGGCACGCTGGTGATGCGCGAGGCGGTGGACCTCTTCCACAACCCGCGCGCGCGGCTGCTGGTGGCGGTGCCCTTCGTGCTGGGCATCCTCTTCAAGCTGCTGTCCGGGCGCGCGCTGTTCGTCTACCTGCTGGGCGCGTCGGCCGACGCGTGGTTGATGGGCGGCCTCGCGGTGTACGGCGCCATCGTGCTGGGCTCGACCTTCTCCCAGAACGCGTTCGCCTACGACGGGCACGGCTTCTCGGCCTTCATCGCCGCGCCGGTGCCGCTGGGGGAGGTGCTGAAGGCGAAGAACCTGGTGCACGCCCTCGCCGGCGGGGTGCTGGGCGCGCTCTCCACGGCGTTCTACCTGCTCTACTTCCGCGCCGGCACGCTGCTCGACGCGGCGGTGGCGCTGGCCTCGGTGGCCACGCTGATGCCGGTGGTGCTCACGGTGGGCAACGGCCTGTCGCTCTATTTCCCGGTGAAGTTCCACGCCAACCTCAAGCGGCGGGACAAGCTGCCCTTCGCGGCCTCCATGCTGGGCATCGCCGCCGCGGGCATCGGCACCTGGCCGTTCGCCTTCTCGCTCCGGCAGGTCGGCCGGCACGGACCGGAGGGCTTGACGTTGCTCACGGTGCTGGGCAGCGCGGCGGTGGCCTGGGCCCTCTACGCGCTGACGCTCCCCCGCTGGGTGAAGGTGCTGGAGCGCCGGCGGGAGCTGGTGCTGCGCGCGGTCACCCGGGAGTGACGCTCGCCGGGGTCCGGCCGGTGGCGTAGCCTTCGGGTCGTGTCGTGTGAACACCCGGCTGACCAGACCTGTGCGGTGTGCGCGCCGACGGTCGACGCGCAGACCCTGATCTCCCAGCCGCGCAGCGAAGAGCGCTCACCAGAGCGGCTGGTGCCCGGTGACACCGTCGGCCGCTACGTGGTGTTGGAGCGGCTGGGCGAGGGCGGCATGGGCGTGGTCTACCAGGCGCACGATCCACAGCTGCAGCGGGTGGTGGCGATCAAGGTGTTGCGGGCCGCGCAGGGGACCCCCGCGGCGCAGGCCAGGTTGCTGCGTGAGGCGCAGGCGATGGCGCAGCTCGCTCACCCCAACGTGGTGCCGGTCTATGACTCCGGGCCCTACGGAGAGGGCGTCTTCATCGCCATGGAGTCGGTGGAGGGCACCACCCTCGACGTGTGGATGAAGCAGGGCCACCCGTGGCGGGCGGTGGTGCGGGTCTTCATCGAGGCGGGACGGGGGCTGGAGGCGGCGCACGCCAAGGGGCTCATCCACCGCGACTTCAAGCCGGCCAACGTGCTCCTGGGGACCGACGGCCGGCCCCGGGTCACCGACTTCGGCCTGGCCCGCGCCACCCGGCCCGGCAGCATCAGCTCCGACGCGCTGCCGGCGCCACCTGGCGGCGAGTCGCTGCGCGCGGCGCTGAGCACCACCAGCTCCAGCTCGCTCGACCAGCCGCTGACGCAGGCCGGGGTGGTGCTGGGGAGCCCCGGGTACATGGCGCCGGAGCAGTACGCTGGCGCG
>CALNBU010000934.1 GCA_937875615.1 uncultured Archangium sp. | reverse complement strand
AAGCCCATCAAGTTCCTCGGCATGGGCGAGGGCCTCGACAAGCTCGAGGAGTTCCGCCCGGACGGCCTCGCCTCGCGCATCCTGGGCTTCGGCGACGTCGTCGGCCTGATGAAGGACTTCGAGCAGGTCGTCGACCAGGACAAGGCCGAGGAAGACGCCAAGAAGCTGCTCTCGGGCCGCTTCAACATGAAGGACTTCATGGAGCAGATCCGCACGGTCCGCAAAATGGGACCGCTGAAGGACCTCATGGAGAAGATGCCCTTCCTGGGAGAGATGAGCGAGCAGCTCAACCCCAACGAGAAGGAGCTCGACAAGATCGACGCCATCTACAACTCCATGACCGAGCAGGAGCGCGCCGAGCCCCACCGCATGAACAAGGGGCGGGCGGAGCGCATCGCGAAGGGCTCAGGCCGCTCGGCGCAGGAGGTCGGCGAGCTGATGCAGAAGTTCGGCACCATGCAGCAGATGATGGGCGCCATCGGGCAGGACCCGGGGATCCTGGGGCGGCTCCCGTTCTTCAAGCAGCTGGGGCAGCTCGGCCAGCTCAAGAACATGGACATGGGCTCGCTCTTCGGGAGCGACCCGATGATGGCGCAGGCGCTCGGCGGTGGGATGCCCGGCGGCATGCCCATGCAGCTCCCGGCCGGGTTGCCGAAGGGCTACACGCCGCCCATGAGCCAGGCGCAGATGGCGCAGGCGCGCCGCGCCGGCTACGCGCTCGGACCGCAGAAGACCGGCCTGTCCGACGCCGAGCGCAAGGCGCTGAAGGACAAGCGCAAGCGTGAGAAGGACAACAAGAAGAAGAACCGTCGGCGCTAGCGTGGGCGGCATGACCGCTCCCACGCTCGAGTTCTGGTTCGACTTCGCAAGCCCCTACGCCTACCTGTCGTCGCAGCGGCTCTCGGGCGTACAGGGCGTCGAGGTGCGCTACCGGCCCATGCTGTTGGGCCCCGTGTTCCAGCTGCTGCACGGCACCATGGAGCCGCCCGCCCTGCGCAACCCCGCGCGCTGGGCGTGGATGCAGCAGGACCTGCCGCGCCAGGCGAAGAAGTATGGGGTGCCCTTCGGGTTGCCGTCGAACTTCCCGCGCGGCTCCCTGCTGGGAACGCGGGTGGCGATGTTGGGCGAAGACGAGCCGTGGGTGGGCGCGTTCGTGCGCGGGTTGTTCCGCGCCTCCTTCGGTGACGACGCAGACATCTCCACCGAGGCCGCGGTGCACGCCGTGCTGGCGCCGCTGACGCCGCGGGCGAGCCAGCTGCTCGCGCTTTCGGGTGCGCCGGAGACCAAGGAGCGCCTGAAGGCGCGGGCGCAGGTGGCGGTGGAGCGGGGCATCTTCGGTGCGCCGACCTTCTTCGCGGACGGCGCGCTCTACTGGGGAGACGATCGCCTCGACGACGCGCTGTCCTCGCTCGCCGCGCGCTGACCGCGCCGCTTCAGCTGTGGTGTGAAATCGGGAGCGGCGTAAGGTCGCGCGCGTGACTTCGTCGACACGCGTGCGCGCGAGAGAGCTGGGTTTGCCGCTGGGCCGCTTCAAGCCGGGCCGCTACAACGCCATCACCGACGTCGCGGGCGTGCTGGTGGGGCACTCCACCATCATCGAGGGGCCTCCGGGGCCGCTGGCGGTGGGCGGCGGCCCGGCGCGCACCGGCGTCACCGCCATCATCCCCAACGACGGCAACATCTTCATGGACCGCCTCGCCGGCGGGGCCTTCGTGTTGAACGGCGCCGGCGAGGTGAGCGGCCTGACCCAGGTGGTGGAGTGGGGGCTGCTGGAGACGCCCATCATGTTGACCAACACCATGGCGGTGGGCGCGGTGAGCGACGCGCTGGCCCGCACCATGGTGGAGGCCAACCCGGGCATCGGCAACGAGCACGACGTCATCATCCCCGTGGTGGGGGAGTGCGACGACAGCTACCTCAACGACATCGCGGGGCGGCACGTGCGCGAGGAGCACGTGCGGGAGGCGCTCCGGCAGGCGCGCACCGGGCCGGTGGCGGAGGGCTGCGTGGGCGGCGGCACGGGGATGATCACCTGCGACTTCAAGGCGGGCATCGGCACCAGCTCGCGGAAGCTGCCACCGGTGCATGGGGGCTACACGCTGGGCGTGCTGGTGATGAGCAACTTCGGAAAGATGCACAACCTCCGCGTGGCCGGCATGCCGGTGGGCGAGGTGCTGGCCGAGAAGTTCCGGGGCATGCCCCGGCGGGTGCAGAACTACGGCTCCATCATCGCGGTGGTGGCCACCGACGCGCCGCTGCTGCCGCACCAGATCAACCGCCTCTGCAAGCGGGTGTCGTTGGGCATCGGGCGCGTCGGCTCCTATGCGGCGCACGGCAGCGGAGAGATCATCGTCGGCTTCTCCACCGCCAACGTGGTGCCGCGGCGCACGCGGAAGATGGTCTACAAGATGAAGCTGCTGCTCGACGCGCGCCTCGACCCCCTCTACGAGGCGGTGATGGAGGCCACCGAGGAGGCGATCCTCAACTCCATGTGCATGGCGACGGAGATGGCGGGGGTGAACGGCAACTACGTGCCGGCGCTGCCGCTCGACGAGGTGCGGCGCTTCGTCGACGCCACGCGGCCCATCTTCGCCAGCGTCAAGCTGCGCCCCGACGAGCCGGCGGTCCCCGCCAGCGAAGACGAGCCGGTGGAGGTGCAGCTGGGCTTCAACCTGGAGGACGCGCCGCCCACCCGGGTGCGCAGCGCCGAGGGGATGCCGTTCTCCACCCGCGCGCCCCCCGACGACGGCGAGTGACTTTGGCGAAAAGTCTGTTAGGCAGCGCGCTCACTATGGCCAACAGCAATTCGAAGCACCGTCGGGTTCGCAGCAAGATTCGCCTCAAGTGGAAGAAGCGCGCGGAGCGCAAGAAGGCTGCTGCCAAGGCGGCGCCTGCGGCGAAGAAGAAGAAGTAGTTCAGCGGCGCGTGGCAGTGAAGCTGTCGCGCGCTTCGCACTGGTTGCCGGCTTCGTCGAGCTCCTGCGTGGTGAAGCTGCCGCGGAGCTCGATGTCCGTTCCGCCATCGATGAGCTGCGCACCGGGGATCACGACGGCGCGCAGGGCGTAGCTCCGCTCGGCGTTGCCGCTGCGCAGGAGCAGGTCGTACGTCACGTAGAGCGTCCCGCCCATGGGGACGGCGTTCACCGCGGTGGTGACGTTGGAGTCCGTCTGCGCGAGGGTGAGCTCAGCCACCCGCGGCCCGTCGATGGTGCAGCCCTCGTCGACCTCCGAGTCGCCCCAGAGGACGGTGTAGTCGCCGGCCACCTGGGGACAGGAGACGCACGGGGCTACTTCTCCGCACGCGCCCAGCAACAACCAGCACAGGGGCAGCAGCCGCCGCGTCACTTCGGCGCCTGAGCCCGGCGCAGCACGCCGATGACCTCGGGGCGGATGGCGGCGGCGTCGATCTCGCGTCCGAAGGAGAAGTGCAGGAGCCGCGCAGGCTCGCTGGTGCGCACCAGAAAGCCGGCGCGATCGAGCGCGGTCATCTGCGCGTCCTTCGGGCGGAACCCATACACGCCCTCGCACATGTCCTGCATCGAGCCGCGGTGGTCCTGGTTCATGTGCTCGATGGCGTGCGCCGCGGCGCCCTCGAGGCCGGCGCCGTGGGGCTCGCGCACCGCCGAGGGTCCATCGACCCAGTAGATGCGGCCGAAGCCGCCGATGTACCGGACCCGCTCGATCTCGAGGCGGTAGAGCAGGAAGTCGTGCTGCTTCGCGTAGTCGATGGCCGCCGGCACCCGCTCCACGAAGCGCGCGAGCGCCTCGTCGGCTTCGCTCTCGGGGATGAGCGCGAGGCGGCCCAGCACCGTGACCCGCCAGCCCTTCTGGGGATCGTCCGCGAGGCCGGGCTCCTGCACCAGCAGGGACGCGCGCGGGTCAGCCTTCAGGTTCCGGGTGTGCTGCGCGATGCCGGCGAGCTGGAGAATGGGGCGGCCGTGGCTGTCGAGCGCGAAGGGCACCACCGAGAGGAACGGGTAGCCTGCCGCTCGTCGGCGTGGAGCGTCCCCAGCACGCCCGCGTGGTTCTCCAGCAGCCAGCGACGGACCTCACCTGCGGGGTCGACGGGCTGAGGGGGAGCTGGGGGTTGCGCGTGCAGGTGAGCCATGGCGTTTTCTCCTGAAGAAGGCGGAGAGAACTAGCACGAGAAGCGGCGCCGGAGCTGCGGCACAGGCCGCGGGGCCCAGATTTCCGCTGACGGCCGGGATCGGTGCGGGCGGGTCGAGGAGCCGCAGGGAGGTGGCGGGGTCGACGATGCCGTGGCCGTAGAGCAGATCATGGCCGTCGCCGTCGGGGGTGGCATACGGCGCCTTTCTGGTGCCGGCCACCAGCGCCTCGCGCACCTCGGTGGAGGTCGCGCCCGGCTTGAAGGAGAAGAGCAGCCCGGCCACGCCCGCCACCACGGGGCAGGCCGAAGAGGTGCCGCCAAAGCTCTCGGTGACGTCGCCGGGCGAGTCGCCGGCGGGCCCCGAGAGGTCGAGCGTCAGGGTGCCGGCCGGCGCGGTGAGGTCCACCTCCTTGCCGCGGTTCGAGAAGGGGGCGGCCTCGTCGTAGTTGTTCACCGCGCCCACCGTCAGCACCTCGGGGATGGAGTACAGCTCGCCGGCCACCAGCTCCCGGTTGTCGTTGCCGGCGGCGAAGACCACCAGCGCGCCGAGTCCGCCGCGGCCGTGCCGGGAGACGTCCTCGATGGCCTCTCGCAGCGCCTGGGGGACGGGCATCTGGGAGGCGAAGCTCCAGCTGTTCGACACCACCGCCACGTCCGGGTGGTCGAGGGCGAAGCGCATGGCGTCGACGTCGGCCGAGAGCGGCACCGGCCTGGTGGCGTCGAGGAAGCGCACGCAGCGCACCCGGCACTCGGGGCAGGCGCCGGCGATGTCGCGCGCGTTGTTGCCGACCGCGCCGATGATGCCCGCGCAGGCCGTGCCGTGGTTGGAGCCTCCGCCGCTCTCGGTGACCGAGGGATCATCGTCGCCGTCCACCACGTCGAGGCCCGGGAGCAGGT
>CALNBU010000933.1 GCA_937875615.1 uncultured Archangium sp. | reverse complement strand
CCACGTGCGACCGCGACGGAGAGGGCTTGTCGCTCACCTCGGGGTCGAACACCTTGAAGGCCGACGGCGCGTCGAGGGGTGGCAGCTTCACCGCGTCGAGGTTGCCGCGCCCGGACAACGTCACCTTCACCTGCACCGGCTCACCCAGCGCCACCTCCGTCTGGGACACCTCGCGAGAGAGGCGCCAGTGCCCCACCAGGTCCGTGGCCGGGCCCGGCGGGAGGTTCTTCACCGTCAGCTTCAGCTCGTTGCCCACGCGGTGCACCCGCCGCCCGGCGTAGAGGATGTTGCCGGTGATGATGTCGCCCTCGACCGGCTCGATGGTCACCGCCCCGGCCTTGAGCGGGAAGAGCGCCTTCTTGCGCAGCAGATACTCCCGGTAGGGCACGCCGTTGATGACCCGCTGGGTGGAGGTCAGCTGCCGCGGCGACTCCCAGTCCTTGCTCAGGAAGCCATCGAGCCTGGGCATGACGACGGCGTCGACCGACGAGAGGTCGACCCGCGAATAGAGATGAATGGTGAGCATCACCTGCTCGCCCACCCAGGCCTCGCTCTTGTCGAGAGACATGCGGAGAAAGAGATCGGAGTCGCCGCGCGGCACCACCGGTTCGTCGGGTACGTCGAACTCCTCGTCGAGGCCGCCGAAGGGGAAGCCCTGCGGGAGCCCGAAGGGGTTCCGCGCCTGCGGCGGCGCGGCGCGGTCGGGGGCCAGCCGGCCCGCCACCACCGTGAGCACCACCGGCTCGGTCTTCAGCTCCTTGCCGCTCCAGCTCATGGAGGCCGGGGCGATGGTCAGCGCGCCGGTGTGGTTGGCGCGCAGGGTCAGGGTCAGCTTGCGCACCTGCGTCATCCGCTGCTGGCCGCCCGAGAGGTTGAACTGCATCTGCGTCGACTCGCTGCGGCCCAGCACCTCGAAGTCGGTCAGCGGGGGTTGGCGCAGCACCGCGCCGTCGGGCGCGTCGGTCACCACGATGTCGAGACGGAAGGTGTCTTCGGTGCCCACCTTCTCCCGGTCGGCCTGCATGACGAGGCTCTGCGCGAACGCCACGTGCGCGCAGGAGACGACGGCGATGAAGATGAGCGCGCTACCAGTCCTTCCCATGCGAATCCTTCTTCGGCGCCTTCTGCTTGAAGCGCCACAGCTGCAGGTTCTTCTCCGAGTTCTTCAACGAGTCGAGCAGCTTCTCCGCCTCCAGCCGGTCGAGGTCGACCCCACCATCGGGGAGCAGCTCACCGGCCTGCGCCGAGCTGCCCGCGTCGGCGGCGTCCTCTTCTCCGTCGCTGCCGCCGTCGCCCGCCTCGGCCTCCTCGCCCTGGCCGCCGTCGCCCTGTTGCTCCTGCTCACCGACGCC
>CALNBU010000932.1 GCA_937875615.1 uncultured Archangium sp. | reverse complement strand
CCACAGCAGCCCCGCGCCGGTGAGGGTCAGCACCAGCGAGTTCGGCACCACCGGTACGCCCCGGGCCACGTCGCGCCGGGGCCCGAGCATGAGCGCCAGCACCAGCGCGGAGACGCCCGCGGCGATGTGCACCACCGTGCCGCCGGCGAAGTCGAGCACCCCCAACTTGAACAGCCACCCGTCGGAGGACCACACCCAGTGGGCCAACGGCGCGTAGATGAGCGTGCTCCAGACCACGCAGAACACGAGGTAGGCCCGGAAGCGCATCCGCTCCGCGACGGCGCCGGAGATCAACGCGGGCGTGATGATGGCGAACTTGCCCTGGAACATCACGAACACCAGCTCGGGGATGTGCTTGTCGGAGAACATCCGCGTGGGCTCGATGCCCTGCAGCGCGAAGAGGTCCCAGTCCCAGCCCACGAAGGTGCCGCTCCCGAAGGCGAGGGCGTAGCCGACCAGCACCCACTGCACGCCGATGACGCCCATGGCGACGAAGGTCATCATCATGGTGCTGACCACGTTCTTGGTGCGCACCATCCCGCCGTAGAAGAGCGCCAACCCGGGGATCATCAGCAGCACCAGCGCCGAGCTGGCCAACATCCAGGCGGTGGAGCCGGCGTCGATGGAATTCACTTCATTCGTGGTCACGAATATTAAAATCGCATCGATGAGACATAATTTTCAATGAATCAAATTCAAATGTTGTGATTTTGACCGGCTGTTGGTCGTTGGCTGCGGCAACGTGTCTCATTCCGGGAGCGGAGCGCGGACGGTAGGAGGGCCGGCATGAACAAGCTCCTGAGTCTGATGGTGTGCTGCGTCGCTTCGGCGGCGTTCGCGCATGTGGGCATCGTCAACACCCAGACGCCGTACGCGGTGGCGGGTCGCAACTACGAGTTGGTGCTGTCGGTGCCGCACGGGTGCACCTACACCACCAGCAGCGGCACCACCTCGGCCGCGGACACCTGGAAGGTGGAGGTCGTCATCCCCGCCGGCTTCCTCGGCGCGCGGCCCATTCTCGACGGGGTGTTCGGCAAGCCGACGCTGACCAAGGACGAGAACGGGATGGTGACGGCCATCACCTGGGAGAAGGGGACTGCCTTCGATTCGTCGGCGGACGACCAGGTGCACCGGGTGGCCGTGCGCAGCACCGCGCCCAACGCGCCCTTCACCACGGCGCGCTTCAACGTGAAGCAGTTCTGTCGGCACCCGGAGGGCGGCGAAGAGCTGGTGGTGGACTGGGCCAACTACGGCACGCCCGCCACCAACGAGTCGCCGGCGGTGAAGATCGTCCCGGCGCGCACCCCGGGTTGGAACCGCTACCTGATGACCCCGGCCAACGAGCTGCACAGCGCGCAGGAGGTGAAGGACTTCCTCGCGGCGTACTTCTCCGACGCGCAGATCGTCTGGCTGCAGGCGCCGGGCGGCCCCCGGGGCGGCTTCAGCGTCAACCCGGCCACCACCACCCGCATTCAGGCGCAGGCGGCCGGTGACGCGAGCTTCTTCGCCGTGGCCGACCAGACCGAGCTGATGCTGCACGCCAACGACACCCTGTGGGTCCGGTTCTGATGCGCGCTCAGGTCATGGGCGCCGCGCTGCTCCTCTTCGCGGCGTGCCCACAGCCCAGCCCCCAGCCCGACGCCGGCGAGGTGCGTGACGCCGGGCCGCTCGAGGCGGAGCTGCTGCCGCCCGGCGAGGGGTTGCCCGCAGAGCTGCTGCCGCCGGAGAGCGCGCTGGAGGCGGCGCTGCTGCCTCCGCAGTGAGCGGCCTCACAGGTAGAGGCGCTGTGGGTCGAGGGCGCGCAGGCGGGCCGCCACCGCCTCGTCGACGGTGGGCATGGGCTCGAGCTGCGCGGCGCAGCGCACCGTCCAGCCGCACGCGGCCTGCACCTGCTCCACGGTGACGCCCTGGGCGAGCTCCGTCAGCACCGCCTCGCCGGTGGCGTCGAAGTCGAAGACGCCGAGGTCGGTGATGAGCCGGGTCGGCCCTCCGCCCGGTAGGCCCAGCTCGCGGCGGGTCTTGCCGTTGGCGGCGCGGTGCCCGGGGCTGGTGACGAAGTCGCAGGTCTCGACGAAGGCGCGCTTCGACATGCGCATGATGAGCAGCAGCCGCTGCGCGTGCACCGCGATCTCACAGGCGCCGCCGCTGCCCGGCAGGCGGATCTTCGGCGCGGCCCAGTCGCCCACCACGGTGGTGTTGAGGTTGCCGAAGCGGTCCACCTGCGCGCCGCCGAGGAAGCCCACCCCGATGAGGCCGCGCTGGAGGTAGCACTGGAAGATGTCCGCCTGCGAGACGACGGCCAGGGAGTCGGTCACCAGCGCCGGGTCTCCGATGGAGACGGGCAGGCGCTGCGGGACCGCCCCCACCGCGCCCGACTCGTAGATGAGGCACAGCGACGGCGCGTGGGTGGCGCGCGCCAGGTTGCAGGCGAGGTTGGGGAGCCCGATGCCCACGAAGACCACGTCGCCGTCGCGCAGCTCCCGGGCCGCCCGGTACACCATCTGCTCAGAACCCATAGTCGACCCCCGCCGAGCGCCGCGGCTTCGCCGTGAGCTGCGCCTGCCGTGCGGCGCCCAGCTTCTGGAGGTAGCCGGCGCGATCCGGCACGCCGTACACCCACTCGTCGAGCCACCGCGCCAGCCTCGCCTCGTCGCGCGAGACGTCCTCCCACGCGACGTAGAAGTCGTTGTCGCGGTCGTAGTGACCCTGCACGTAGCTGGGGTGACAGCCCCAGGGCTCGTGCACCACCCGGCTGACGATGAAGCCCGGCACCAGCGTTCGATTGGGGTCGGCGCGGATGACGTCGGTCGACACCAGTTCCTCGGTCACCACCACCACGCGCTTCGAGGCGAAGGCCACCTCCTTCTGGGCGCCGTAGAGGCCCCAGGCCTGCGCGTTTCCTTCTTCATCGGCGCGCTGGCAATGCACGATGGCCACGTCGGGGTTGATGGCCGGCACGGTGGCCAGCGCCTCTCCGGTGTACGGGCAGACCACGCTGCGCAGGGCGGGGTTGACCTCCGGGAGCGAGGTGCCGCCGAAGTTCTTCAGCGGCCAGAAGGGCAGCCCCGAGCTCCCGGCGAGGAAGCGCGCCAGCAACCCGAAGTGGGAGTACTCCTCCAGCGTGAGCGAGCGGTCGCGCTCCACCGCGCGGCGGAAGGCGTGCAGGCTGCCCACGCCGGGGTTGCCGCCCCAGCTGAAGACGAGCCGCTCGACGCACCCGGCGGCGATGAGCTGGTCGAAGACGAGGTCGGGCGTCAGCCTGATCGCGGTCAGGCGCCGCTTCTTCTGCCGGATGAGCTCATGTCCCGCGGCGAAGCAGATGAGGTGGGTGAAGCCGTCGAGGCACACGCTGTCGCCGTCGTGCACCAGCTCCGCGATGGCCTCGCGCATGGAGACGACCTTGCTCACGCGGCCTCCGCCTTGAGCGGCGGTACCGTGCTGGGCTTGCCGTGGGCGTCGAGGGCCACCATCACGAAGCGCCCCCGGGTGCCGAGCTGCCGGTCGCCGGTGAGGAGGTCCTCCGCCACCAGCTCCACCTCCACCACCATCGAGGTGCGGCCCACCGACAGCACCGTCGCCGTCAGCTCCACCAACTGGCCCGCCCGCACCGGCACGTGGAAGTCGATGCGCTCGGTGCTGGCGGTGACGACGGTGCGTCGCGAGTAGCGGGAGGCGACCATGAAGGCGGCCTTGTCCATCAGCGCCAGCCCCTCGCCGCCGAACAAGGTGCCGTAGTGGTTGGTCTGCCCGGGGAAGACCATCTCGAACATCTTCACCTGGGTGACGCTGCCGGCCTCGAGCTTCATGCGCGCTCCGCGGCGAAGCCGAAGGTTTCGTCGAGCTGGGTGAGGCAGGTGTCGAGCACCGCCAGCCCCGCGGAGATCTCGTCGCGGGAGATGACCAGCGGCGGCGCGAAGCGGATGGTGGAGCGGCCGCAGGAGAGCAGCAGCAGCCCGTGGCGGAACGCGAGCTGCTCCAGCGCGGCGACGTACTCGGCGGCGGGCGTCGTGGTGCCGGGCACCAGGAACTCGGCGCCGATCATCAACCCCACGCCGCGCACGTCGGCGATGACCGGGTGCCGCGTCCGCAGCTGCTGGAGCTGCGACTGCATGAAGGCGCCGTGGTCGCGAATCTGCGGGAGCAGGGGCTCGATGACGTCGAGGGTGGCCAGCGCCGCCGCGCAGCACACCGGGTTGCCGCCGTAGGTCGAGCGCCCAGGTCATCACCGACTCCTTGGCGATGATCGCGCCCAGCGGCATGCCCGACGCGAGGCCCTTGGCGGAGCAGATGACGTCGGGCACCACGCCGAAGTGTTGTGCCGCGAAGAGGTGGCCGGTGCGGCCGATGCCTGACTGCACCTCGTCGAACACCAGGAGGATGCCGTGCCGGTCGCACAGCGCGCGCAGCGCCTGCAACGACTCCGCGGGCGGCACCACGTAGCCACCTTCGCCCAGCACCGGCTCGATGAAGAGCGCCGCCACCTCGCGGGGGTCGAGGGCGCTGGCGAAGAGCTCCTCTTCGATGAAGCGCGCGGCGTCTGGCTGGCTCGGCGTGGGGTAGGGCACGTGGGTGACGCCCGGCACCAGCGGGCCGAAGAAGGCGCGCTGTCCGGCCTTCGACTGGTTGAGCGAGATGGCGCCATAGGTGCGGCCGTGGAAGGCGCCGCGGAAGGCGATGACGTGCGGCCGGCGGGTGTGCGCGCGCACCAGCTTGAGCGCGCCGTCGACGGCCTCGGTGCCGGAGTTGGAGAGGAACACCCGCGCCGGACCCATGCCGGGCACCGCCACCGCCAGGCGCTCGCACGTCGCGGCGAACGACTCGTAATAGAAGTCGGTGGCGCAGATGTGCAGGAACTTCGTCGCCGCGTCTTGAATGGCCTTCACCACCGCCGGGTGCGCGTGGCCGGTGGAGGCGACCGCGATGCCCGCCATGAAGTCGAGGAAGCGGTTGCCGTCGACGTCCTCCACCCAGGGGCCGAAGCCGCGCTCGACGACCAGCGGGTACTCCTTGATGTAGCTGGGTGAGGTGACGCGCGCGTCGCGCGCGATGATGGCCGTGGCCTTCGGGCCGGGGAGCGGAGTCGTGATGTGGGGTTGCATGGCTTCCTTTCAGGACATGCGCGTGTGCGATTGCTCACGCGCGAATTGAGAGACGTAGAAGGGGCCGCAGCCGCCGCGGCCGGTGGACCCGGAGGCCTTCCAGCCGCAGAAGGACTGCACGCCGGGCCAGGCGCCGGTGGTCGCGCCGGTCTTGCGGTTGGCGTACAGCACGCCGGCCTGCGCCTCTTCGAAGAAGCGCGACAGCTCACCCTCGTCGCGGCCGAAGACGCCGGCGGTCAGCCCGAAGTCGACCTCGTTGAGCCGCTCCAGCGCTTCGTCGAAGGTCGAGAACGAATCGACGGTGACCAGGGGGAGAAACAGCTCCTCGCGGGTGAGCGCGTGGCCGCGCGGCGCGGAGACGACGGTGGGTTGCACGAAGTTCCCGCCGAGGCGCTGCCCTCCGTGGTGCACCGTCGGGGCCGACTTCACGGCGGCCTCGAAGCGCGCCACCGCCCGGGCGTTGATGACGGGGCCGGTGAAGACCTCCCGTCGCAGCGGGTCGCCCACCTCCAGCGCGGCGGTGCGGCGCACCAGCTTCTCGAGGAACTCGTCGTGCCTGGCCCGGGCCACGAAGATGCGGGAGAGCGCGCTGCACTTCTGCCCCGAGAGGCCGAAGGCCGAGCGCACGCAGCCCTCCACCGCGAGCTCGAGGTCGGCGGAGTCGGTCACCAGCGCGCCGTTCTTCCCGCCCAGCTCCATCAGGCACGGCCGCGGCCAGGGGCCCGAGAGCATCGTCTGTTGGAGTTGCCGGCCGACCGCGCTGCCTCCGGTGAAGGCCACGCCATCGACGGGCTGCTTCGAGAGCGCCTCACCCACGCGGCCGTCTCCGTGCACCACCTGGAAGACGTCCTCTGGGAGCCCCGCGAGAGCGAACACCTCGCGCAGCACCTCGCCGGCGTGTGGCGCGCTGTCGCTCGGCTTGAGCACCACCGCGTTGCCTGCCAGCAGCGCCGCGCCGGCCATGCCGGCCGACAGCGCCATGGGGAAGTTGAAGGGCGCGATGACGGCGAAGACGCCGTAGGGGCGCAGCAGGTCGCGCGTGGCT
>CALNBU010000931.1 GCA_937875615.1 uncultured Archangium sp. | reverse complement strand
ACTATCAGTTTGCCGACGGCCGTGTTATCGGTGTGGAAGGGCTCGACAAATATGGCAATTTCGCCATCGATATCGGCTCCACCAGCGGCGTCATCGCGGTGGGGAGGCACGAGAAGCGCGTCTGGTACGAGCTGCGCGACGCGACGTGCGCGGAGGCGGTGCACGCGTCGCGCGTCGACATCGGTCCGACGTTCGAGGCCGGGCGGGTCAGCCGCGAGACGACGCAGCGGCTGTGGTGGCTGCAGGCGCAGGGGGCGCGGTTGGGCGTGAGTCCGTAGGGGCTCCGCGGCGCTTCGGTGACTTACTTCTACGAGACCCCCAGTGCCGCGGCCACAGCCTCGGGAACGGCGCTGCGGAGCTCGAACTCCACGACCATAGGTCCGCTTCCGGTGTGGCTGCGTACGAGGACCTCGCCCAGGTATGCAGCTTCCGCGTGGGCGCTCGCTTGCACGAAAAGTCGAAGCGTGAGGCCTCGTCGCTGGTGTTCGAGAACCCGAAGGCCGCGTTCGTTCTTGGGCGTCATCGCGTTCTGGGTCGTCCAGGAGAACCGAGTCGCACTGGTGAGCCGGTTCTTGTACTGATGCGTGGCCTTTGCCCCCGAGGTGTCGAGCTTGGTGATGATGACGAGGTTCGACTCTCCGAAGGGGATGACGCCGCTGTTGTGCTTGGCCGGGTCGTAGTGGTCGCCGAAGTGCCGCACGATGTCCGGTCTCCGGTAGAACCGGTGGAGTTCGAGGTCGTGAGGTGTTCGCAGCACGCCGCCGTGCCGCTCCTCGTAGTACCGGTTGAGCACGGGGAGAATTCGCCCCTCCACCTCGGGCAGCAGGTGCGCGCCGAGCGTTTCGCGGATGGTATCTGCGAGGCGTCTCGTCGACGTCAACGAGCCGGTCGCCAGCTTCTTGTCCAGCGTCGAGAGTGCGCTGGTGGAAGCAAAGTCATCACGTTCGGGAGTCCACTGAGGAAAGCGTTCGAAGAAACGGGCGTAGCCTTCCTCGACCGTGGTGGCGCCGCTGGACAGGCCCCACACCACCGCGTGTGCGTGGACTCGCTGCGCCTGCCAGTCGTTCTCGAGGCTGCGCAGAAAGCGTCGAGCGAGGTGCGCTTCGTCGAGCTCAGTACCCCACGACGGGGCATCGTCATGTGCGAGTTGGCACCCCAGCCAATCTCCGTAGGCGACTCGGAAGTCTGAGAAGGTTGCGCCATCGTCTCGTTGCCAGAGGTCGATAGGGAGGGGAGGCCGGCCCAGTTCGTGTCGCAGCGCAGCGTAGGTCTCTTCACACGCGGCTCGCTTCGAGGTGTGGCGACGAATCTTCTGCAGCATCTCCGCGGTCTTGCGTTCGAGTACCACTTCGCACGACCTGGGGGGCTTCAGCACGTAGTCACCGATGGTCACCGGAACGCCGGTATTGGTGAAGGCGTTGATGCTTTGGAGCGCAAGCCACGCGCGCTGGTGATGGCCGACGAAGTCCAGCACCGTCAGTACTTCGCAGCCCGGGGTGAGGCGCAGCCCTCTTCCCAGTTGTTGCAGAAAGATCGACGAAGACTCCGTTGGCCTCAAGAACAGGAGACTGTTGATGGCGGGGATGTCGACGCCCTCGTTGAGCACGTCGGCCACGAAGAGCCATTGGAGCGGGTCGTTGGAGTTTGCCAATCGCGCATAGAGGGCTTCACGCTCTTCGACCGAGTGTTGGCCCCACACCGCCTCGGCGGACTGCCCCCGTTGCGTGAAGGCGCGCGCCATGTAGCGCGCGTGCTCGATGCCAGCGCAGAAGCCGATGGTGGCCCGCTTGGGTCCATCGAAGCCGTAGGCCAGCGCCTGTTCCAAGATGAGTTCGACGCGGCGCTCCAGTTGCAGCCCTTTCTGGAGTGCTTCGTTGTCGAAGACACCTCGACGCCACGGGATCTGGGCGAAGTCGACGGTCTCATCGGCGACGGCGAAGTAGTGGAATGGGAGCAGCCATTGTCGCTCGATAGCCTCTGGGAGCCGTACTTCGTAGGCGATGTTCCAGTCGCACCACTCGAGGATGTCACGGCCGTCTTGTCGCTCTGGGGTCGCCGTAAGGCCAAGAAGGAAGGTGTGCCCGTTGTCGCGGAGTCTTCTCAGTGGGCGGTAGCCGTCGGCTTCGACATGATGAAACTCATCGATGATGAGGTAGTCCCACGGTTCATCGAGCACGTCGGGGCGCGTGCGCAAGCGCTGAACCGTCATGAACTCGACGCGCACGTCCTTGAGGACGAGCCCGAGACTGCGTCGGGCTTGGGTAAGATGCTCAAGTCGGTGAGAGACGAACAGCACCGACTTGGCGCCCATCTGCTGCGCGTCGAAGGCGGCGAGGAAGGTCTTGCCGACGCCTGTCGCTGCGATGACCGCGGCGCGCTTCATCCCGTCGCGTCTCAGGTCGTGGAGTCGTCGAAGCGCTTCGCGCTGGGCGGTGTTGGGTTGCGGGGCGACGGGCGAGGGGCCCTCGGCGACGAGGGGGTACGTCATTTCCGCTCGCTGAGCATAGCGAATCGCGTAGGCGTCGATGAACGAGGGCGAGAGTGGCTGGACGTCGGAGCGCAGGAGCAACGATTCGAACTGCCGATGGGTCTCACGCACTACCAGTGCGTCGCGCGAGCGAAGGTTCCATTCGATGTTGTCGGCGAGGCCACCCTTCGACAGGTTCGAGGAGCCTGCCCAACATTCGCCACCCTCGGTGCGGTCGAAGAGCCAGAACTTACTGTGGAAGCCGGTCTGGCCATCCTGCACCGAACAGTCGAGGCCTTTGATACGCAGCAGTGACTGCAGCGCCTCGGGCTGTGTGACGCACTGGTATGTCGAGGTGAGGAAGCGCACGCGACCTCGTCGGTCCACCGCTTCACGCAGTGGCTCGATGAGCAAGCCGAGGCCGCTGCAGCGAGTGAAGGACACCGCGATGTCCACCTCGGTCGCCCATGAGAGGCCCTCGCGCACCACGTCGAGCATCCTTCTCTCGTTTGGCAGGTTCAGCACCGATGCCGTCGACATGTGCTTGATTGAAGCATTCAGCAGAATGCTCACGAAGGATCTTCTGGTCGCCGCTTGGTTTGTCTTTGGACCCAGGCCGTCGAGCGCGAGACAGCGGCGCGGGTGGGGAGACGTGCCGCGCGATCACCCGAAGTGGCTACCTTGAGCCACCGTCTCACCGCACGTCGATGCCGTACTCCAGCCGCGCCTGCACCGCCGGCTTCTCCAGCAGCCACGCCGTGCTGCCGAGCTGCTTGAGCAGCGACTCCACGCCGGGCGGCAGCTTCTGCTGCTCCACCGGCACCGCCAGCAGCGCGTCGGGCAGGGCGGCGCCGGCCACCGCGCCCAGCATGCCCGCCGGCGCGCTGGAGATGGAGATGCCCACGTCGTCGCCCAGCTTCGCGCGCGCCCTCGCCACCGAGATGGCGTGCATCAGCCCGCCCAGCTCGTCCACCAGGCCCTTCTCCTTCGCGTCTGCGCCGCTCCACACGCGCCCCTGCGCGATCTCGTCGACCTGCTGCGGCGTCTTGTTGCGTGCGTCGGCGACCTTGCCGATGATCCACCCCTGCGCGGCGTCGCGCTGCGCCTCGCTCCACGGGTGGTAGAGGTCGGTGATGCCGGTCAGCTTCCCGCGCGTGATGACCTCCTGGGTGACGCCGTAGTCTTCGGCGAGCTGCTTGACGGCGGGCTTCACGAAGAACACCCCGATGCTGCCGGTGATGGTGGTGGGCGAGGCCACCACCACGTCGGCGCCCATGGCCACGTAGTAGCCACCGCTGGCGGCCACGTCGCCCATCGAGGCGATGATCGGCTTCTTCTTCTTCGCCTCCAGCACCGCCCTGTACATCATGTCGCTCGCCAGCCCGTCGCCGCCGGGCGAGTCGATGCGCAGCACGATGGCCTTCACCGCCGGGTCCGACACCGCCTGCCCCAGCGCCGAGATGAAGCTCTTGCTGCCCGCGGTCTCCCCCATCAGCGGGCTGGAGCTGTTCTCTCCACCGGAGATGCTGCCCAGCACGGGGATGACGGCGATGACGTCTGGCCGCCCCCAGCGCAGATCGCGCCCGGGGTACGGGCTGTAGCTGCGGTCGACGCGGGCCCCGGGCAGCTTCTGCTGCAGCAGCTCGTCGAACTGCTGCGGCGTCAGCACGCCGTCGAGCTGCTTGCTGGCCACCGCGCGCTTGACCGGCTTGAGGCCCTCATCGAGCGCGGCCTGCCACTGCTCCGCGGTCAACCCGCGCGACTCCTGCACCCGGTCGGCCACCCACCTGGAGTTGGTGTCGAGGTAGGCCTCGATGGCCTCGCGCTGCGCCTCGCTCATGTCGGAGCGCGTGAACTGCTCGGGGAAGCTCTTGTACTCACCGGCGCGCGCCACATCGACGGTGATGCCCAGCTTCTGCGCGGCGCCACCGAAGAAGGTGACCTGGCTGCGCAGGCCGTCGACCATGAACATCGCCTCCGGCGCGGCATAGAGGCCGTCGCAGGCGGACACCGCGAGGTACTCCACGTCGGTGGCGTTGAAGATGTAGCCGTAGACCTGCTTGCCGGCGCTCCGCAGGCGGAGGATGGCGGCGCGGAGCTCTCCGGCGCGGGCCAGGCCCAGCTCGGTGCCCTCCACCTTGAGCACCAGCGCCTTGAGCTCCGGGTCACCCGCAGCGCGGTCGAGGGCCTTGAGCAGCTGGAGGTAGCGGTCTTCCTGCGCCACGCCCAGCAGCGAGCCCAGGCTCAGCCCCGGGGCGCTGCCCAGCCCGGCGGTGGAGAGGATGGCCAGCTTGCTCTCGGGGACGATGGAGTCGTGGGCGTCGAGGGAGACGCGCCCCGCGAACTGGAGGTTGATGGTGCTGCCCGGCCCCGGCTGGAAGGAGACGCCCTGCGTGTAGCCGAAGTTCTCGAGGTCGATGCCCAGGCCCGCATGTGCGTAGAGCGGCTGGCCGGGCTCGAAGGAGTGGCTGAAGCCACCCAGCAGGCGCACGCCCCACGAGAGCTGCACCGCCAGCGTGTACTGGAGCCGGCTCTGCGCCAGCGGCAGGACCTCGCGCAGCGTCCAGTCGATGCCCAGCGTCAGGCGCTCCATCAGCGGGCGGAGGCCCAGGCCCAGCGTCCACTCGCGGAGGTGGAGTTGGGGGGGGGCGACGTCGAGGCTGTCGCTGACGTTGCGCACGGTCCCGCCCAGCGAGAGCCAGCGCAGCGGCCGCGACTGGATCCCGAGGTCGTAGCTGGGCTGACCGGAGAGCAGCCCGCCGGAGAACCAGTTGATGGCGACGCCGGCCGAGAGCTGCTGCGGCCCCACCGAGAAGCCCAGCGAGGTCTTTCCCGTGGGCATCAGGGGACTGAAGTTGTTGTTGCTGTGGAGCCACTGGAAGGAGACGCCCACGCCCACCAGGTTGGCGAGCGAGGTGGCCATCCACAGACCGGTGTTCGACATCTGCCGGGTGTTGGAGTGCTCGTGCAGCAGCCAGCCGTTGAAGCGGCCAACCCGGCCCAGCGCGGCGGGGTTGTAGACGAGGCTGGTGGCTTCATCGCTCCAGGCGACGGAGCCGGGCAGGACGTTGACGCCGCGAGAAGGATCGTTGGTGCCGATGGACCCGGTCTGGGCAAAGGCCGTGGTGCCGATCAGGAGCAGAAGGAGGGTGGCGCGCATCGCGCGCTCTCACGTAGCACGGCCCCGAGGCCGCGTACGTCACCAGTCTTCGGTGCCGGTGGCGGCGTTGAGCGGGTCGCCCGTGGGCGCCTTCTTGTCGCGCTTTCCGCGCTTTCCGCCGCGGTCTTCGTTGGCCCAGTCTTCCATGCCGCCCCGGCTGTCGAGCGGGTCGGAGCTGCTGCTGGTCTGCTTGTCCTGGTCGCTGGCGTTGACCAGCCCGTTCACGATGCGGGCCACCTCGCCCTTGAGCTGGCCGAACTCGTTCTCCTGGAAGCTGGCGCGGCGGTAGGCGATGCGCTTGCCTGCCTTGAGGTCGAAGTAGCCGGCCTGGAACTCGGTGACGCCGGAGTCCAGCACCCGCAGCACCCCGATGACGGCGCGATCGAGCTTGAGCGAGTTGGCCACCGTGGTCATGGCCTGACCGCCCTTGTCCTTCACGGCCTCGCCCGCCAGCTTGTCCATCAGCTTGTCCCACGCGGCGTAGGCCGGGGTGGCGGTGAGCTCGTACGAGACGGTCTGCTCTTCGGGGGTGATGTCGACCAGGTCGCCCAGGCGCTTGAAGCCGGGCCGCTCCACCCGCACCATGGCCTTGCCGATGGGCAGCGTCTGCATGGTGACGGGGGAGTAGCCGGCGAACTCGCCGTTGACGTAGACGCGCGCGCCAGACGGCCGGGTCTGCACCACCAGCCCTCCGCGGAGCTGGGCGTTCTTGCTGGTGGCCACCTGGGCCTTGAGCGCGAGGAAGCTCTGGATATAGCGCTTGCGGTCCAGCTCCCAGGTGGGGGCCAGGGAGATGAGGTCGAGGAGCGAGAGCCGCGCCTCTTCGACGTCTCCGCGGGCCTGCAGCACGGCGCTGAGCATGGCCACCGACTCGCAGAGGTTGCCGCACTTGTTCATCATGGCCACGGCCTTGCCGTACTCCTTGATGGTGGCGCGCAGCTTGCGCTCGGCGTCTTCGTAGTTCTTGTCGACCTCGAAGGCCTGGCGGCTCTCGGCGAAACCCTGC
>CALNBU010000930.1 GCA_937875615.1 uncultured Archangium sp. | reverse complement strand
GACATGTTGATGGTGTGCCACCACCTCGACCCGAAGCTCCCCGAAGACGTGGCCTTCGCCGAGAGCCGGATCCGCCGGGAGACCATCGCCGCGGAGGACCTGCTGCACGACCTCGGCGCCATCAGCATGATGTCGAGCGACAGCCAGGCCATGGGCCGCATCGGCGAGACCATCGCCCGCACCTGGCAGACGGCGCACAAGATGAAGGCCCAGCGCGGGCAGCTCGACGACAACCTGCGCATCCGCCGGTACATCGCCAAGTACACCATCAACCCCGCCATCACCCACGGGGTCAGCGCGCACGTCGGCTCGGTGGAGGTGGGCAAGCTCGCGGACCTGGTGCTGTGGCACCCGGCCTTCTTCGGCCTCAAGCCCGAGCTGGTGTTGAAGGGCGGCTTCATCGCCTGGGCCCAGATGGGCGACGCCAACGCCTCCATCCCCACCCCGCAGCCGGTGAAGATGCGGCCCATGTTCGGCGCGCTGGGCAGCGCCGCCGCCAGGACCTCGCTGGCCTTCGTCTCCGCCGCCGCGCAGCAACAGGGCGTCGGCGCGCGCTACGGGCTGGTGAAGACCACCGTGGCGGTCCGCGGCTGCCGCGGGCTGACCAAGCGCGACATGAAGCTGAACGACGCGCTCCCGCACCTCGAGATCGACCCCGAGACCTACGAGGTGCGGGCCGACGGCGTGCACCTCACCTGCGAGCCCGCCTCCGTCGTCCCCCTGGCGCAGCGCTACGCCCTCTTCTGACGCCATGCGCTCGCTGCTGCTCCAGCTCGCCGACTCGGCCTTCCCCTCGGGCGCCTTCGCCCACTCCGCCTCGAGGCGCTCCTCGCCGAGGGCCTGCTGGGCGACGAAGGCGCGCTGGTGACCCGGCTGGAGGAGTTCGTCTGGCACAGCGCCTACGGAGCCCTGCCCTTCCTCCACCGGGCCTGCGACGGCGACCCGGAGGCGGACCTGGCCAACCACGTCTTCCTCACCAACCACGTCGCCAACCGGGCCAGCCGCGCCCAGGGGCAGGCCTTCCTGCTCGCCTGCCGGCAGCTCTTCGAGGCTCCTCCGCTCCCCCATGGGCACCTCGCCGTGGCCTTCGGCGCCACGCTGCGTCCGCACCTCGACCGCGAGGCGCTGCGGCACCTCTTCCTCTTCTCCGCCCTGCGCGGCGCGCTGTCTGCCGCGGTGCGCCTGGGGGTGGTCGGGCCCCTGCGCGCGCAGCGGCTCCTGCTAGCGCTGCACCCCACCCTCGACGCCGCGCTCGACGAGACGCGGACGTTGACCGAGGCGCACACCCTGTCGGTGCGGCTGGACGCCGCGCAGGCCACGCACGACGCGCTGTATTCCCGTCTCTTTCAATCATGAGGAGCACATGAGCCACGTCCACGAGCACGACGGCCTGGGGCCGCACACCCACGAGCACCTGGAGCACCCCGGCCACTTCCACCAGCGCGCGCCCGCCCGGCAGCGCGACTTCACGCAGCGCGCCTTCACCGTGGGCATCGGAGGGCCGGTGGGCTCCGGGAAGACCGCCCTGCTGCTGGCGCTGTGCCGGGCGCTGAGAGATCGCCATCAACTGGGCGTGGTGACCAACGACATCTTCACCCGGGAAGACGCCGAATTCCTGCTGCGCCACGACGCGCTGCCCGGCGAGCGAATCCGCGCGGTGGAGACCGGCGGCTGCCCACACGCCGCCATCCGCGAAGACATCACCCCCAACCTGCTGGCGCTGGAGGCGCTGATGCAGGCGCTCTCACCCGAGCTGCTCTTCGTCGAGAGCGGCGGCGACAACCTGGCCGCGCAGTACAGCCGGGAGCTGGTGGACTACACCATCTACGTCATCGACGTGGCCGGCGGCGACAAGGTGCCGCGCAAGGGTGGCCCGGGCATCACCCAGTCGGATCTGTTGATCATCAACAAGACCGACCTCGCGCCGATGGTGGGCGCGGACCTCGGGGTGATGGAGCGCGACGCGAAGCGCATGCGCGGCGAGGGGCCCACCATCTTCGCGCAGGTGACCCGGGACCTCGGGGTGGCCGACATCATCAAGGAGATCCTCGGCGCCTGGCGCACCGCGCTCGAGCACGCCGTCTGAGTCACATCAGCAGGCGCAGCAGATCGTTCCGCGAATCGGCGCCCAGCTTGGTCAGCAGGTTCTGCTGGTGGAACTTGGCGGTGCGCGGCGACATGCCCGTCACCTGAGCCACCTCGCCGGGCGAGCGCCCCAGCAGCAGCAGCGAGAGCACCTCGTGCGCGATGGTCTCGATGCCCTCCATCAGCGCCTGGCGCGAGATGCTGGACAGCCCGTAGGTCTTGCTCAGGTAGCGCCCCAGCAGCAGCAGCGAGAGCACCTCGCGCTCGCGCGCCGTGAGGCCAGCACGCTCCGCGAGGTGCGCGGCCCGCGCGAGGATCAGCTCGCTCAGCGTGGACTCCACGATGGGCACGGTGGTCACCGCCACCGCGTCCGGGCGGCGGCGCTTCGCCACCGCCAGCAGCGCCGAGAACTGCGCCCCCGCCCCGGGGAGCGCCGCGCTGGAGGTCTGCAGGTCAGGCTGCGCCACCAACGCGCGCACCGGGCACGCCTCACACGCGGTCTCCCGCCCGTGCAGGCGCTTCCAGCAGGGCAGCGCCGCGGTCGCGTCGTCGGGCCCGGGTCCGCTCTCCTTCAGCACGCGCCCCGTCGGCCCCTGCGCGTCGACCTCGACCTCGTAGGTGAAGCCCACCACCGGCTCCAGCGGCTCGGGCACCTGCTCCAGCTTCACCTCGGTCACCGTCAGCAGCAGCGCCGCGGTCTGCCCCGCACTGCCCAGGCGCTTGAGGGTGGTGCTGAGCGTGAAGCGGCGCTCGGAGCGCTCCAGCGACAGCTCCGCGCGCGCCTCGCCCTGGTTCTTCGCCTGGCGCACCGCGAGGTCGAACTTCCACAGCGACGCCGACTGCAGCTGGCCCCGGAAGCCCTCGTCGCCCACCGAGGGCATCAACAGCTGCTCCAGCGCGTGATTCATGGCGCGCACGCCGCCGCGCGCATCGAGCACCGCCCGCGGCCGAAGCTCGTCATCGAGCAACTGCAACGCGAGTTGTTCCCAGTCGAGCGCCACCGGCCGCGCCGCGTCGCTCGCTCCGCTTTCGCTGGTGCCCCCGCGCAGCTCCGCGGGCGCCTTCGTGAGTTGAATCAGACCGGAAAGTGGCATGGCGAAGTTTGCCATTGCCAACACGGTGCCAAATGACCCAGCCAACCCAAGCTGGTGGATTTATTGTGTCGTCTCGCCACAGCACTTCACCGACAACAGTAGGGTCGGAATGCGGCTGTTGCTTTCTGCATGGCTTTGCAGATGCGAAACGCACCCGGTGCGGAGTGCGCACCAGGTGCGTCCACCGACTCGCGTCAGGCCTTGGCGTCGATCTCGACCAGCGACACGCGGCTCTTCGAGAGCACCATGCCGATGTTGGCCGACGCGCGGCACACGAAGACCGCGGACTGCGTGGGGTGCTTCTTGGAGCGGAGGAACACGTGCAGGAGGTTCTCGCTGAAGATGATGATCTCGTTGAAGTAGTGCCGACCGTCCTCGGTCTGCCCGCGCGACTTGCGGAACAACTTCTCGATGGCGATCACGCTCTTGCCCTGAAAGAGGTCGGCCGTCGCGGCGGCCACCAGATCCAGCACCTCCTGCGGGTGACTGTCGATGGTCCGTACGCCCAGCAACATGCCTGTCGACATGTCGACGAAACCCACCGCCACACACTCGGGAACATCCTGCTGCACCTTCGTCAACGCAACGTCGAGAGACATTTCAGTACTTCCTTTCGGGCCGGGCCAGAGGGGAAAGACCGGTGACGGGCCCGGGCCGCCAACGGACGAACTCAGCAAACTCGTCGAGAAATCGTACCTGTACCGCGGAAGTGACCCAACGTGGATTCGCGCCGCGCGCCTGGTCGAGCGCCTCCACTGCCGACGCCCCGCGCCAGATGAGCAGGCACGCTAACAGGGTCCCGGTGCGCCCGTGGCCTGCACGACAGTGCACCGCCACCACCCCACCTTCACTGACGCGCTCCCACAGGCGCTGACACAGGCCCGCCGCCGCGGAGAGCTCGGGCGCCTGCATGTCCACCACCGGGAAGTGT
>CALNBU010000929.1 GCA_937875615.1 uncultured Archangium sp. | reverse complement strand
TTGGCAATTACGCAGAAATAGCGGCCAGAAACGCGACAGATCGTCATTGTTCCAGCCCGGCAGTTCGGCCCAGGAGGCCCTTTGAAAACTACCCGCCAGCGTCCGTGCGGGGGTATCCCGCAAAGCGGTCAACGGCGGCACCACGAGGGGCCCCGTATCAGACACATTAACCGAACCCGGTTGCCCAGACTCGCCGCCAGAAGGCGGAGTCGTAGTACATGACGCCAGTGCCGCCAACAGCGCCGCGTTCATGGCCCGGCAGTGTGGCCGAAGAGCGCTCGATGGTCAGAGGTCAAAGTCACCGGCGGCTTCAGGTTGGTAGGGCACCGCCTTCACCTGGAACCGGGTGGTGCGCCCGCCGGGCAGCGGCCAGTCGATGCTCGCGCCGACGCGGAGGCCCAGCAGCGCCGCGCCTACCGGGGTCAACACGGAGAGCTTGCCGGCGTCGAGGTCCGCCTCCGCCGGGTACACGAGGGAGAACTCGCGGGTGCGGCCGGTCCCCACGTCTTCGAAGAGGACGCGCGAGCGCATGGTCACCACGTCCGCCGGCACCTGGGCAGACTCCACCACGTCGGCGCGATCCAGCTCCTGCTCCAGCAGCTCCGCGGCCGAGGCCTGCGCCGAGAAGAGGCCGCGCTCGATGACGTCGCGGAGGCGCTTGAGGTCGGTGGTGGTGACGAGGATGTTGGGCAGGGGCGTGCCGGACGGCGAAGCGGTGACGGACATTGATGGGTTCCTTCGGTTCGGAGGAGGTGGCTGCGAAGAGGTGGACAGGAGCGGTCGGCGCCGGAGGAGCGAACCGCTCCTTTCGGGAGGCGGGTCCGTCACACCGGCGCAGACACACGCCAGGGCGTCATCCGGCCAAACGGCCTCAAGCGAGGGGCACACGCGTGGCGACGGTGGCGCAGGCTCGAGGGTTCTGGGGACACGGATTCAGGCAACATGACGAAGCGTGAAGCCATTCTAACAGGCTTCGCGGCGTTCGCCGCATCGTCGAAGAGGCCCACCGTGTGGGCAGGTGGGGCCCGGCGCCTACCAGTTGAGCTTCAGCCCTCCGATGAAGGTTCGCGGGGCGGTGGTGCGCGCTCCGAAGGGCCGTCGGCCGGCGATGACCCGGGAGTCGAGCAGGTTGCGCGCGTCGAAGTACAGCTGTGCCCACTCGGTGATGGCGAAGCCGACGTGGAGGTCGAGCAGCAGCTGCGCGTCGGTGGTGAGGCCCGGGTCGAACTCGCCCTGACCTGCGACCTCGCGCATGCGGTCGATGAAGGTGAACTGCAGGTGCGCGCTGAGCTTCCAGACGTCGACGCCGGCTGCCACGTTCAGGAGGTGCCGGGGGACGTAGGCCAGCTCGTCGCCCGCGCTCGCGTTGCCGATGGTGGGGTCGGCGGAGCGGGTGTCGGCCAGCAGCTGGGAGCCGGTGAAGGTGTACGCCAGCGAGGTGGGGAGCGTGACCGGCCCCAGGCGCCAGCGCTTCTCGGCGAAGGCCTCCAACCCGTAGATGTGCGCGCGGCCGACGTTGAACTGTTGGTCGAGGTTCTGGTTCACGCAGCCGGTGCTGAAGGTGCAGATGTTGGTGAGGTTGGCGTAGTCGTTGAAGAAGCCGATGAGCTCCACGCGCTCGGTGCGACCGCGGGTCCAGCGGGCGCCGCCTTCGACGTTCATCGCCAGCTCCGGCTGCGCGTCGGGCGTGCCGGGCGCCGGA
>CALNBU010000928.1 GCA_937875615.1 uncultured Archangium sp. | reverse complement strand
CGGCGTTCCGCCGCATCTGGCTGCCGCGCGCCGTGCATCGGGCGCTGCCGACCCTGACCGGAGAGACGGTGCTGCAGCTCAAGGCGGTCTTCGGCGGCACCCAGGGCTACGTGCGGCTGGTGTTGCCGGAAGATCTGATGGGGTCGATCGCGCCGCCCGATGACGCCGCGCTCCGGCGCGCGCGGCGCGCTCACGACGCGGCCGAGCACGGCTCGCGGCTGCGCCACGTGAAGACCACGGTGGTGGCGGAGATCGGCCGCGTCGAGGTGCTCGCGCAGGACCTGGCGCAGCTCGACAAGGGTGACGTGCTGCTCATCGACGAGGTGAGCGCCCGGCCCGACAGAGCCGAAGGTGGCACGGTGAAGCTGCGGGTCGGCCCGGGGCGGGTCGGACACCTCGACGCGGAGCTGCTGACCTCCGCCGGGCGCTACCAGGCGAAGGTGACCGGCGCGACGCTGGGGCCCGCGGTGCCGGCCACCGAGGTATTGATTCACGAGGGCGACGGTGAAGGGGAGCCACTCACCACTCCGGGGAACGCAATGGAAGAAGAGCAGGGCGCCGGCGGCGCCGACCTGATGCAGGACATCCCACTCCAGATCTCCATCGAGCTGGGGCGCGTACAGACCACCGCTGACGAGGTGGTGGCGCTCAAGGTGGGCGACGTCTTCGACCTCAACCGCGTCGCGGGTGAGCCGGTCGACCTCTCGGTGCAGGGGAAGATCGTGGCGCGCGGCGAACTGGTGGAGATCGACGGGAACCTCGGCGTTCGCATCCTGTCGCTCGCGGGGTAGCCGCCAGCGGCGAGGGAGTGCATTGCGTACCGCCCCTGCTAGGGTGCCGCGCGTGTTTCGCACGAGTGTTCTCCTGCTGGGGCTGTTGGCGTTCCCGGCTGCGGCCGAGCCGCCGATCCCTGACGCAGGTCCTCCCGAGGCGCGGGCGGCGCCCATCCCGGAGCCGGAGATCCCGGTGAGCGAGCCTCCGGAGCTGGCGCTGCAGGACTTCGATCTCGGCTGGACCCTCTTCCGCACCTTCATGGTGCTGGTCTGCGTGGTGGGTCTGGCGTGGTTGACGCTCAACGTCGGTCTCCGGAGGTTGCTGGGCATCAAGAGCGCGGTGGGGACCTCGCTGGTGACGGTGCTGGAGCGGGTGCCGCTCGACCAGAAGCGCACGCTGTTCGTGGTGGAGGCGGCGGGCGAGGTGTTGCTCATCGGCGGTGGTGACGGCGCGCTCTCGTTGTTGAGTCGGTTGCCGCGCGAAGAGGTGGACCGCTTGCGGACGGCCGCTCCGGTGCAGGTCAGTCCGTTTCTACAGAAGCTGCTGGGCCGGAAGACTCCGTCGCCTCAGCCCCCCGACGAAGAAGAGGCAGGCAGAAAATGAACTGGAAGACACGCGTCGGGCTCCGATTGTTCTCGCTGTCGCTGCTGCTCGGCTCGGCGGCGGCCTTCGCGGCGCCTCGCAAGGGTGAGGGCGGGGTGATGGGCGGGACCTCGCTCGATGGGTCCGACTCCTTCGCCAGCCGGCCCATCATCCTGATGCTGGCGCTGGCGGCGCTGGGGTTGGCGCCGTTCGTGTTGTTGATGGTCACCAGCTTCGTGAAGATCTCGGTGGTGTTGGCCATCGTCCGCTCCGCGCTGGGGACGCAGCAGATCCCGCCGACCCAGGTCATCACCGGGCTGGCGATCATCCTGACCGTCTACATCAT
>CALNBU010000927.1 GCA_937875615.1 uncultured Archangium sp. | reverse complement strand
TTCCCACCGCCGAACGCGGTCCCGAACGCCGCCACGCCGCCGCCTCCGCGCCCAGGCGGGCGAGCTGCGCCGACTTCAGCGCCGTCACCAGCCGCTCCAGCGACGTGGCCGCGCCGGAGAAGAGCTCCGGGGCGGGCTCGACCTCGAGCCAGGGCGGCACCAGCAGCCGCACCTTCAGCTCGCTGCGCTCGCCCTCATCCCGCGCGAAGGGCTCGCCGCGCGACCGCGTCTCGCGGGAGCCGCCGAGCAGGGTGACGAAGGTGCCCTGCCAGCGCTCGCGCCAATCCCCGTCGGGCTGCACCCGGCCTCCGGCCTCGGCGGGCGCACACAGCGGCGCGCGCCAGGCCTCCCGCGCCTGCGGCCAGCTCGAGAAGTCGGGCCGCACCCGCCCGTCGCCCACCGCCGAGACCAGCTCGTCGAAGCCCGACTCACGCTCCGTGGCGGAGAGCTCCCCGAAGAAGCGCGCGAAGGGCGTGGCGGCCCCAGCCAACAACGGCGGCGGGACGCGCTGGTCCACCGGCAGCGACTCGAGGAAGTCGCCCAGGCCCAGCAGGCTGCCGGCGGCGTCTCCACCGGTCTTCTCCTGCCACACGACGAGCGGCTCCACCTGCGGCGCGCCGAGGAACGCGTCGCGGCGCGCGCGCACCCGCTGGTAGAGGCCGCGCACCTTCGCGTCGCGCTCCAGCAGCTCGAGGAAGAGCAGCACCGCCGACGAGCCCGCGCGGTTGCGCTCGAAGGGCTGCGCCAGGGCGTGGTCCCTCACCCAGGCGCAGCGCAGCTCCGGCCGCGCGCTCCAGGGCGCGGGGGCCACCACGTTGTCGGGCAGCTCGGTGAGCCGCGCCAGCTGGACGTCGACGGCGAGCGACGCCTCTGCGTCGGCGCGCACGCTGGCCGGCACCTTCGCCCCGTCGAGACACGAGGTGGCCGAGGCCACCCGCGCGGCCAACACCAGCGCGCCCTCCTTCACGTCGCCGCCGCCGCCCTGGTGCTTCGCCAACGCATGCTTGAGCACCGCGCTCCACAGCTCGCGGCGCAGCGGCTCGGTGTCAGCTTCCACCGCCAACAGCGCGCGCTGCTCCGTCTGGTGGACCAGCCACGCCACCGCGCCCACCGGCAGCAGCAGCTTGGGCTCCTCCGGGTCGAGCGGCGGACGGAGCCGGCTGCCCCGCTTCATCGCCAGCGGGTTGTCGGCGTCGAGCTCGCCCTCGCCCACCTGCGCGAAGGAGGTGGCGAGGCGCCCCTGCTCCAGGCCGCGGCCGGCGCCGAGGTCCAGCGGCGCGGCCTCCACCCGGAGCCGCACGGTCTTCGGCAGCTGCGCCAGGAAGGCCTTCACCGCGTCGTCGCCGTGGGCCGCGAGCGCGTCGGGCGTGGCGCCGAGCGCCTTCACGCCGGTGAGATCGTACGCGTACTCCCAGGCCCCATCGCCGACCGGCTTCACCGCGTACGGCGAGAGGTCGACCATGGGGAGCGCGGCGAAGACGAGCAACAGCGAGAGCGACACGGCGTTCAGTCCGGCAGCGAGAGGAGCTTCTTGACGGTGTCCAGCACCTCCTGCGCCTTCACCGGCTTGATGAGGTACGCCGAGGCGCCAATCTTCATCGCGCGCTCGCGGTCTTCCTCCGCGGCCTCGGTGGTGATGATGACGATGGGCAGCTTCTCGTTGGCCGGGTCTCCGCGCAGGTGCGCCGTCAACTTGAGCCCGTCGAGCACCGGCATGTTGATGTCGGTCAACACGATGTCGAAGCGCCCGCCCTGGAACTTCTTGATGGCCTCCGCGCCATCGCCCGCCTCGACACAGACGATGTCACCGATGCGGCCGAGCGCGTACATCACGCTGCGCCGGAGCTGCAGCGAGTCATCAACCACTAACGCACGGATACTCACGGCCTCGCACGGTAGACAATTTCTCCGCGCGCTTCATCTCCTCTCGCCGCGCCCCCGCGCAGCGCCAGGCCTCAGCTCTCGTCGACGAGCGTGTCGCCGGGCCGGAGCAACAGCTCGACGTGGCCCGCGTGCGTGCTGCGGACGAGATCCCCGCGTAGGCCGGCCTGCCGCAGCCGGGTGCGCAGCCGGGCCAGCGTGGTGTCCCAGCGGGCGCGCAGCAGCTTCTCGTCGAGCGGACCGGGCCACAGCTCCCGCGCCACCAACAGCCAGGGCGTGGGTCCCTGAAAGGCCACCAGCTCGCTGACGCAGCGGGCCTGCAGCCCGTCGAGGACACAGCGCTCACGGCCTCCGCTGGAGATGTGCACCGAGTGGAAGCGCGCCACCACGTGCAGCGGGGCCTCGTGCCCACCTTCGAGGCTGGTGGGCGTGGCGCCGGCCGAGCCCAGGGGCTGCAGCGAGGTCCCGAGCGTCACGCCCGGCGCGAGGTGGTGCAGCTCACCCGCGCGCAGCGGCGCGGGCGCCTGGCCCGGGCGCTCGATGCGCCACCCGGTCTCCTGTGGCCAGAGGTGCGCCAGGGCGTCAGGCACCCAGCCGGCGACGAGCGCTGGAGCCCGCAGCACCGACGAGGTACCCAGCAGCACCTGCGGCGGCAGGCCGGTCAGCTCCACCGCCAGCACCTGCTCCGGCAGCACCACCTCCAGCACCTCCACCTCCAGGCCCGGCGCGAGCTCCAGGCGCTGACCGCTCTCCAGCGCCAGCTCGCTGCGCAGGCGCCCCTCGAAGGTGAAGCGACCGCGCAGCGGCAACAACATGAGCGAGACGCCCCGGAGGCTGACCAGCGCGTGGGCCTCGGACACCCGCCCATCTTCGATGCACAGCTCGCAGCGCCGCATGCGGCCGATGAGCGCGCCGGGCGCCAGCTCCACCACCTGCCCCGAAGGGCCCCGCACCACCGCGCGCACCTGACTGCTCTGCGACATCGGCTCCTTTCTACTCCAGGAGGTCCCCCTGACGGGAGCGGCGCCTTTCACCCACCGGCCCCCGGGGAAGCGGGCTAGACCGCCGGGAGAGATGGCGTCAGAGCCCGCGTTCAGCACCGCCGACACGGAGCCGGTCGATGGAGCGAGCGGCCGCTTCGACGTCGACGAAGCGGGCCGCTACCAGCGCCTCGGGGTGTTGGGACAGGGCGGCATGGGCCGGGTGTTCCTGGTGCGGGACGCGCGCCTCGGCCGCGAGGTGGCGCTCAAGGAGCTGCTGCAGCAGTCACCAGCGCTGGAGGCGCGGCTCACGGGGGAGGCGCACCTCACCGCGACGCTCGACCACCCCGGCATCGTGCCGGTGTACGACGCCGGCCGCACCCGCGAGGGGCGACTCTTCTACACCATGCGGTTGGTGCGGGGCCGGTCGCTCTCGGCGCTGGCGCGGGAGGCGACGACGCCGGCGCAGCAGGTGCGGCTGGTGGACCACCTCCTCGACGCGGCGCGCGCGCTGGCCTTCGCGCACGAGCGCGGCGTGGTGCACCGAGACGTCAAGCCCGACAACATCCTCATCGGGCCGAGAGGAGAGACACAGCTGAGCGACTGGGGCCTCGCCTGCCGCCTCGAGCAGGCGCAGGCCACCAGCACCGCGGGCACCGCCGCCTACCTCGCCCCCGAGCGCGCGCGCGGCGACGCGGCCTCCGCTGCCACCGACGTGTACGCGCTGGGCGCCTCGCTGCTGGAGGTGCTGACGGGCGCCCCACCCTGGGCGGGGCAGCCGCGCGAGGCCATTCTTGCGAACCTCGCCCGCGGAGAGACGCCGCCACAGCGACCCACCTCGCCCGCCCACAACGCGCTGCTGGCCATCGCCCTGCGCGCCCTCGCTCCGGACCCCGCAGCGCGCTTCGCCGACGCGGGCGCCTTCGCCGACGAGGTGCAGCGCTGGCGCGAGGGGCGGCTCGTCACCAGCTACCGCTATTCTCCCCTGGAGCTGCTGCGGCACGCGCTGCGCGCCTGGCGCGTGCCGTTGCTGGTGGGCGCGCTGGCGCTGCTGGCGTTGCTGGTGGTGGGCGCCGTCGCCTGGCAGCGGACCCGCGCCGAGCGGGACCGCGCCATCGCCGC
>CALNBU010000926.1 GCA_937875615.1 uncultured Archangium sp. | reverse complement strand
CACCACCGTCAGGCACACGCCGTCACAGGCGATGGACTCTCCCAGGGTGAAGTCGCCCGGGTAGGACGAGGTGATCCACACCTCGGTCACCGCGCCCGGCGTGAGGCGCTCGACGGCGCCGAGGTCAGTGACGAGCCCGGTGAACATCGCCGCTCACCGCTTCTTGCTGGCGCGCTTCTTCGCCGGCGTCGGCTGCATCAGCTCGAGGAACTCCACGATGCGGCTGTCGGCCTTGCGCAGGCGGCGCGAGAGCATGCGGGTGATGTTCTGGAGCACGATGACGTAGGCGAAGTTGTCGCCCTTGTAGAGGTTCCACAGGTCGAGGTTGGTGAGCGAGTAGGTCACCGCCTTCTTGCGCACCACGCAGGTGGCGCTGCGCGGCTGCAGCTCGACCAGCGTCATCTCGCCGAAGCACTCGCCGGGGCCCAGGCGCACGATGGGCTGCTGCGCGCCCGACGAGCTCTTGCGCAGCACCTCCACCTCACCCTCGCGGATGACGTAGAGCGTGCGGCCCAGCTCGCCCTCGTTGCAGATGAGCTCCCCCACCTCCCAGCGCCGCTCCTCGAGCAGGTTGAAGAGGCTCTCGAGGCTCTGGCCCTTGAGGTCTTGAAAGACGGGAACGCTGCGGAGGAAGGTGGCGATGGCTGCGTCGCGCTTGGCAATCATGCGCGCGACGCAACCACAACTCGCCGCGGGTGCGAAGCGTTACTCGGCGGCGGCGGCGTTGGCAGCTGCCTCTTCGGCGGCGCGGTCCGCCTCGGCGTTGGCCTTCTCCACGTCGGCGTCGGCCAGGGCCTCCGCCGCGGCCAGCTTCGCGTCGGCCTCCAGCTTCGCCTTCTGGTGCGCGTCTCGCGCCGCCTGCCGCGCGCCCTCGGCCTTCGCGTGCGCCTCGGTGCGCTTCTGCTCGCGCGCGAGCTTCGTCGCCTCGGCCTTCAGCGTCGCGTCCTTCGGGCTCTTCTTCGCCTGGTCGGCGCCGGCCTTCGCCGCCGCCCTGGCCTCGTCGACCTTCTTCTTCCATTCAGCCTTCAGCTCGTCCTGCTTCAGGCGCGACGCGGCCTTCGCTTCGTCCTGCTTCTGCTTCCACTCCGCGGCGGAGTTCTTCTTGCGGTCTTCGACGGCCTTCTTCCGCTCGTCGGCCCTGGTCTTCGCCACCTTCAGCTTCTCGGTGAGCTCGGCCTTCTTCTCGGGGCTCAGCCGCGCGCCACCCTTGGGGGCCTGCGCGAAGACGTTCAACGCCAGCAGCGACAACGACACAGCCAGGACACGACGCATGGGAGGTTCTTTCGGGGTGAGGAGAGACGCTACGGCGCGCCGTACAGCGCCAGCGCGTTGCCACCCAACATGCCCGCTTCCACGTCATCGCGGAACTTCATCGCCACCAGGTGGCGGATTTCGCGATCCCACGCGTAGGGGAGGTTGGGGAAGTCAGTGCCGTAGAGGATGCGCTCCGGTCGCACCTCGAAGAGGCGCCGCGGCACCTCCAATGGGAAGTAGTCGGCGGCCATCATGGTGGTGTCGAGCCACAGGTTGTCGTAGCGCTCCAGCAGGCGGGCGTAGCCGTCGAACTCGTCGGCGCCGAGGTGCGGCACGCAGAGCTTCAAGCGGGGGTGCGCGCGCAGCACCCGCTCCACGCGCTCGACCGCGCACAGCGCGTACACGTCGCACTTGTAGGCCGGCGAGGCGGGCTCGCGGCCGGCGTGCATCACCAGCGGGCGCCCGGCCTCGGCGCAGACCTCGTACACCTCGTGCAGCGCCTCGTCGTCGGGCGAGAAGCACTGCACGTGGCAGTGCAGCTTCACTCCGTGCAGCCCCTCGGCGAAGGCCTCGCGGAGGAGCGCCTTCGCGTCCGGCTCGCCGGGGAACACGGTGGCCAGCCCCAACACCCGCGGCTCTTCGCGCTGCACCCCGGCCACGTAGCGGTTGAAGGCCCGCGCCAGCCCCGGCTTGTGCGCGTAGTGCAGCGCCACCACCCTCGAGACCCCGCGCGCGAAGAGGAAGTCGAGCACCTTCGGCGTGTGCAGCTTGTAGCGAATCGGCCAGCCGTGGGTGTCGAACCAGCGCCAGATGGCCTCGAACACGCCGTCGGGGAAGAGGTGCACGTGCGCGTCGACCACCGGCGGCAACGACGCCGGGAGCGCCGCGCCCTCTTCGTCGTGCAGCGCCGGCATGGGCAGCGTCAGGCCGCGCTGGTGCAGCGGCGCCGCCACGCAGCACAGCGAAGCGTTGGCGAGCTCGGCGTCCACCAGGGTCTCCGTATCATCGCGTGAGAATCTCCGGTGTCACGCGGTTGCGACACGACGCCGCCGCGTGGTTTACGCAAACCTTCTCATGGGGAGGTTTTCAATGATGCGACGGACCCTGCTGGCGGCGCTGACCACGGCCTGCGGCGCGCTGGCCCAGGTGACGTTCCAGAACGACCTGGTCATCGTCCGCGACGACGCGGCCGGCTCCATCACCAACCTCGTCGCCAGCCTCGGCGGCACCACCATCTTCCCCAGCCCGCAGGAGCAGTTCTGCCGGGCGGCCTTCAACGCCGCGCGCGCCGGTGGCCTCGCCGACGAGTTCGACGGCGTCATCAGCTTCAGCACCTCCGAGGACATCTCCGATCTCTCCAACGTGTGGCAGGGCACGCCCGTGCGCGCCGACGGCACCGGCTACGGCCGCACCAACTCTCTCACCGTCAACACCTACGACTCACAGCGCATCGGCCAGTGTGTCTTCATGGGCACGCTGGGCCGCACGGCGCCGTTGATTCCCATCCTGCCCCCGTCCGAGCCGCTGCCCGCCAACCCCGACTCGGCCTGGCGGCCGTCGCTGGGCATCACGCTGCCCATCGACAGCCTCACCGGCATCGAGATGCTCGGCCACGAGTACGGGCACCACTGGCTGCTCGGCGTGGAGTTCAACCAGAGCGATGGCCGCGGCCCGCAGCACTTCATCCGCGGGTTCAACGCTGGCAACTCCGACACCGGGAGCATGGGCTCGCCCAACCAGCACTACAGCCACTGGGCCGACTCGCGCTCGGTGATGTACGGCAGCTGCATCACCGACAACGGCAACGGCTCATTCACCCTGCGCGGCTGCCAGCGGAAGTACTCGCACATCGACCAGTACCTGATGGGCCTGCGCGCCGCGCACGAGGTCGACCCCATGATGGTGCTCGAGAACCCGGCCAGCCCCGGCGAGGGCGTCGACACCGTGGCGCTGGGCGCCAACGCCAGCCCCGTCACCGTCACCGCCACCCGGCACGACGTCACCGCCGATGAAATCTCCGCCGCCATGGGCGCCCGCGTGCCCGCCGTGCCGCACGCGCGCACCTGCTGGCGCGTGGCCTTCATCGTGGTGCTCAAGCCCGGCGAGACCTCGGTGCCGGCGGCGATGCTGGCCAAGGTGAACGCCTACAAGGACCGCTGGGGCCCCTGGTTCAACTTCGCCACCGACGGCCGGGGCACCATGGACACGCGCATCGTCGGCGGCGGGTGCGTGACGCCCGACGGCGGCGTCGACCCCGGCCAACCCGACGCAGGGCACCCGCCCACCGACGCCGGCGTCGAGCCCCACGACGCAGGCCACGAGCCGCCCGACGCCGGTGAGGTGCCCGTGGGTGGCGGCGACGGCGCCGGTGGGGGTGACGGAGCCGGCGGGGGTGAACAAGGTGGCGGCGAGGGGAACGGCGGCGCTGGCGGCGGCGCGCCCGGCGTCGACGCGGGAGAAGAGGAGCCGCCCATCAGACAAATCCGCGACGAGGGCTGCGGCTGCGCCACCGGCAGCGAGGCCTTCTCGGCGCTGGGCCTGCTGGGGCTGTTGCTGGTGCGCCGACCGCGGCGCGGCGCGACGGGCGCCTGAATTCAGTCCGGCCGCACCACCGCCGGCGCCTCGTCGACCAGCTGGAGGATGCGCCGGGCGTGGGCGAGGAAGCGCGCCCCCTCCGAGGACAGCGTCATGCCGGAGGGGGTGCGGGCGAACAGCCGGGCCGAGAGCTCGTCTTCGAGCGCCCGGAGCTGCCGACTCATCGGGGGCTGACTGACGAAGCAGCGCCGAGCGGCGCGGCTGACCGAGCCCTCCTCGGCGACGGCGACGAAGTAGCGAAGCTGGGTGAGGCTCACGGTCGGCGCTCCTGGCGGGCCGGCACCCGAAGCGTGCCCGGCGGCGATGGCCGGGAGGTGTAGCACGCGCGGGTAGATCAAACAGGTATTGGCCGGCGCAGGAGCCCCG
>CALNBU010000925.1 GCA_937875615.1 uncultured Archangium sp. | reverse complement strand
GGCGGCGGATCCCCGGCTTCACTACCTGGGCTCCGGCGGGCTGCGGCAGGTCGTCGAGCCGGGGGTAGGGCGCAACGGTGTCTACCAGTTCAACCTCGCGCCAGGCACCTACACCGCCACGGTGACCATGGCCGGCTTCAGCACCGCGTCCGTGAGCCGCAGCGTCGTCGAGGGCGCGCAGACCTGGGGCTCCATGGAAATCAACCCCGTCGCCGCCGGCACCGGCACCCTGCGCGGCGTCATCTGCACCGGCGGAGAAGAGAACTGCGCCAACGGCTCCGGCGCGCGGCTGGAGGGCGCGGTGGTGTCGGTGGCCGGGCAGTCAGTGACGACCCCGGCCGACGGCGCCTGGAGCTTCACCCTGCCCTCCGGCACCCACACCGCCACCGTGACCAGGGTGGGCTACGTCACCAACACCGTCACCCGCACCGTCACCACCGGCGGCACCGCCTGGGGCTCCATCAACATGGACCCTCTCGACACCGACGCGCAGCCGCCCCGCGTGGCCATCGAGTACCCGGCCGACGGCGCCGGCCTCGACCTGGGCCGGGTGATGCTGAAGGGCACCGCCACCAACGACGGCGGGCCCCTGGCGCACGTGGTGGTGTCGCTCAACGGCGGCGCGGGCACCGAGGTGGCCGTCGTCGACGGACAGTACGAGGTCGAGGTGCTGCTGCGCCCCGGCGCCAACACGCTGCTGGTGTCAGCCACCGACGCCGCGGGCCACCAGGGCAGCGCCACCGCGACGGTCAGCTTCCATGCGGGCCTCGCCGGCGTGGTGCACGAGGTGGGCGAAGAGGCCGCGCCGGTGCCCGGGGCCACGGTGGAGCTGCAGACGCCGGGCAGCGGCGAGGTGGTCACCACCGTCACCACCGACGCGCTGGGCACCTTCACCGCCGAGGTGACGACGGTGCCCGCCGACTACCGCGTGGTGGTGCGCAAGGCCGGCTACCGCACCAGCGCCGAGACGGTCTCTGTGCCCGAAGACCGCCGCCTCGACGTCCGCTTCATGTTGACGCCCGGCGACGACGCGGTGGAGGACGCCACCCTGCGCTTCGTGGAGCCGCTCGACGGCGCGGTGCTGCACAGCCCCGACGTCACCGTCTACGGCCAGGTGGTGGGCTTCGACGTGGCGCACGTGGAGGTCGACGGCGCCCGCGCGGACCTGGTGGGCGCCGGCGGCCTCGCGG
>CALNBU010000924.1 GCA_937875615.1 uncultured Archangium sp. | reverse complement strand
ATGCCGAGAAACGCGCGGCCGCTGACCTCGGGGTTCACGCCGCATTGAGTGCGCCGCGACGACCGCGTTTCAAGCGAAATGTGGGCGAGCGGTGTTTAAGTCGCGGTCCACGTGGAGCCCATCTACAGCAGCGAGGAGCTCGCGCAGCTCGCCGACTACCTCGCACCGACCTACTTCATCGCCGCGGTGAACCTGGTGACCTGGCCGCTGGTGCTGGCGCTGTTCGCCTTCACCTTCTGGCGCCTCTATCCCCGGCTCCCGCTCGGCGCGGCGCAGGGGCCCGCAGGCCGCCTGTGGGGCGATGGCACCTGGCTGCCGACGCTGCTGTTCGCCCTCGCCTACTTCTTCTCGTTGGTGCTGCTCTACCTCCCGGTCGAGGTGTGGCTCGGCTACGTGAGGGAGCGCCAATACGGCATGGTGCACCAGTCGCCAGGCTCGTTTCTGTGGGATGCCGCGAAGAGCCTCTCCCTGTACGCGGCCTCCATCGCCGCGCTCGCGCTGGGCGTCTTCGGCGTCGCGCGGAGGACGAAGCACTGGTGGTGGCTGGTGGCCCTGGCCTCATCGCTGGTCTTCGTGGCCTCCGCCGCCCTGGAGCCCTACGGCTCCCAGCTCTACGTCGAACACTCTCCCCTGCCGGCGGGGCCCTTGCGCGAGCGACTGACCGGGCTGCTGCGCCGCGCCGAGGTCCCCTTCTCGGAGCTGCGGGTGGTGCACACCTCGGTGAACTCGGTGCGGGTGCAGGCGGCCTTCGGCGGGAGCGGCCCCACCCGCACCATCCTCCTCACCGACACCCTGTTGGCGTCGATGACCGACGATGAGGTCGCCGCGGCCGTCGCCCACGAGATTGGCCACGTGCGGGAGTCGCGTGGGCCAGGCCGGGTGCTCTCGGTGCTGGCGCTGTTCGTCCTCCTCGGCTTCTGGGAATGGCTCTTCCGGGCCGCCGCGCGCAGGCGCTGGTTCGGCGTGCGCACCCGCGGCGATGTCCGGGTGTTGCCGCTGCTGATGCTGGTCTTCAACCTGGTGATGCGCGTGAGCGGCCCGGTGGCCGAGGCGGTGTCCCGGCAGCGTGAGCTGGAGGCCGACCGCATCGCCGTGGAGCTGACAGGTGACCCGGCGACCCTCTCCTCGCTGCTGCGCAAGCTGACGCGCCTGAACCGGACCGACCCCGACCCACCACGCTGGTACGTGCTGCTCCTCTCGTCGCATCCGCCCATGAACGAGCGCCTGGCGGCCATCGCTCCACGCTGAGCGCGCTCAGAAGAACGCCACACCACCGCCCACCAGGCCGGTGAGCGCCGGGACCTCGGTGCAGCAGGAGCCGGGCGTCATGCGGTAGCGGACCTCCGCCTCGAGGAAGAAGTACTTGCCGATGAACACGTCGAGGCCAGCGGCGGCGGCGAAGCCGAAGGAGTAGTTGCCCTGGTTCTTCAGGTGCTCGTTGATGGAGAACGACACCGACGCGTACGGCTTCACCGGCGAGCGCGGGAAGAGCGAGGTCTTCACGCCCAGCACGTCCCAGGTGCGGCTGTCCTGACGGAACTCCAGGTCGCTGCGCAGCGAGAGCCAGCGGGTGAAGCGGAGCTCCAGGCCCGGGGAGTGCGCGAAGGTCGGCGTGGAGAAGTCCACGTCATCGAACGAGGTGATGTTCGAGGAGAAGCCCGGCATGTACTTGAGCGCGAGGAAGTTGGGCTTGTTGTCGACCACCGGCCGAGGCGCCTTCACCACCACCGGAGTGGTGTGCACCAGCGGCCCTGACACCACCGGTGCCGGCACGTACACCACGGGCGGCGCCGTATAGGCCGGCGCGGGTGGCGCGACGTACACCGGCGCGGGTGGCGCCACGTACACCGGCGCGGGTGGCGCGACGTACACCGGCGCGGGCGGCGCGACGTACACCGGCGCGGGCGGCGCGTAGACAGGCGCCGGGCCCGGCACCACCACCGCGTCGTAATGACGACGATGTCGGCGGTACCCCACCACCGTGCCGGTCCCTTCATGGGCGGACACCGCGACCTGACCGGGCGCGACCAACACCGTGACGTGCTTGTGACGACGGGCCTCCGCGGGGAAGGCCACCACAAACACCGACAACACCGCGAAAAGGCGAACGAAGCGAGACATTGAACCTCCTCTTTCGCTTTCTGTTGCCGGCGCCGCGGAAACTGATCTCCCGCTGGGGCTTTTTTCTCCTCAGGGGGCGTAGAAGCGAAGCAGCACCTTGGCGCGCTCCTGCACCGGAGAGGCGCGCGCCGCGGCGAACTCCAGGTCTACGCGCCCGCTCTGGTCCCCTCGCCGCAGCCGCAGGTCGCCCCTGTTCACCCGCGCCAGCAGCGCCGCCTCATCGAGTCGCAGCGCCTCGTCGTAGGCCTGCTCCGCCGCCTGCAGCTTCCCCTGCTGGTGCAGCACGGCGCCGAGCGCCGCGTGCACCGCCGCGTCACCGGGGTTGAGCATGAGCAGACCGGTGAACAACTCCGCGGCGCCGTCGAGATCGCTGGCGTCCACGAGGTCGAAGGCGCGACCGATGAGCGCTTCGGCCTGGTCGCGGGTGATGCCGAGTTCCTGTGCCAGGGTCATCTCGGGCCTCACCGGATGTTCCGCACCGCGTTCATCGCGATGTCCGACCAGAGCTTGGCGGTGTTGGAGATCATGCTCTGCAGCTGGTTGAGCATGTTCATGTACATCTGCTGCTGCTGCTGCAGCTTCGAGAGCTTCTGCTGCTTCTCCAGATCCGAGAGGTTCGGGTCATTGATGACCGCCTCGATCTGCCGCTCCGCCCGGTCAGCGCCGCTCACCAGGTTGTCCAGCGCGCCGTCGAGCCCGGACTTCGAAGAGGGCGGCGCCTTCGGAACCGACTCCGCCACCTCGTCGGCCGTCTTCTTCGGCGCCTTCGCCTCGTCGGTCTGCGCCGCCTCGCCCTCGGTGCTCACCTCTCCTCCGGCCACCTCGTCCTTCCCCTTCCCGCCCTCCGTCTCCTTCGTTCCCTTCGCCGGAGGGTTCCCCTTCACCTCGGCGCTGACCTCGTCATGCCGCGCGTTGCGGGCCGCCTTCTTGTTGTTGATGTACTGCTGCACCTCCGTGCCGGTGAGGAGCCCAGGGTTTCGCCCGTCGAGCCCCGAGGCCGAGCTCCAGACTTCGGCGTGCTCCAGCAGCCACTTGGCGTCGGCGTTGGCCGGGTTGTTCTTGTCGTTGGCGACCGCGACGATCTCGCCAAGGGTCATCGCGTTGTCGCCGTTGAACACGGTGTGGGCGTTCACGTTGGCGAAGCGCTTGAGGTACTCCTCGCCGGTGGTCACCGCGTTGCTCAGCTCCTGGTAGCGCACGTCGCCGGCCAGCGCCGCCTGGATCTGCTGCTGCGACGCCGCGTAGCCGCTCACCGCCGGCGGGCACATGCCGCGCGCAGAGCTCGACGGCGGCGGCGGTGACCCGGTGGCCGCCGACTGCGCCTGCTGCACCGTATTCCCCTGCGAGGTCACCGCGTTCGCCTGCGACGTCTGCCCGACGTCGGGCCCGGTATCGAGCTGGGTGCTGCAATCATGGTTTCGGTTCGACGCTCCAGACACCGTAGACATCGTGCGCTCCTTCGTTTGTGGGCTCTCTGAGCCGTGGGTGACCCGGGCGCTTCGCAAGGCGCACGCCAGCGCCGCCGCTCACGCGTTCCAGCCGGTTAGGCATTCGTGGCAGTCCACCGACGCGGACGGTAGCGTGGAGAAGATGCGCGGGATGGCTCTCGACCTCGGCACCAGGACCATCGGCCTCGCCGTCACCGATGAGCTCGGCGTGACCGCCCAGGGGCTCCCCACGCTGGAACGTCGCGGCCTGCGACGCGACCTCGAGGCGCTCACGGAGAAGGTCGCGGACTATGCGGTCGACCGCTTCATCCTCGGGCTGCCCCTGAACATGGACGGCTCGGAGGGCCCGCGCGCAGAGGCCACCCGGAGGTTCGGCCACGCCCTGGAGGAGAAGACCAGCCTGCCGGTCATCTACCAGGACGAGCGCCTCACCACCGTCGCTGCCACCCGGGTGCTGCTGGAGGGCGACGTCTCCCGGCAGAAGCGCAAGGCGGTCATCGACCAGCTCGCCGCGGTGCTGATTCTCCAGTCGTGGCTCGCGGCGCAGCCCAGTCTCTCCCACGAGACCGACGAAACACCTTAAGCACGCGCAATCGCTCGGGGCTCCCGCTGGCCGCGGCCGTGCAGTCACCGCCTCCATCACTCAACCCACGGAGGCAGCACATGAGCATCAACGGCATCAGCGGCGGCGCACCCATCGACACCACGCAGCTCGACCCCCAGACCGAGGTCCCGAAGGCGCCCGACAACGTCGGCGGCAGCAGCGGCGGCAACACCCTCACCAGCTTCGTCGGAGGCGGAGAGTCGTCAGGCGGCGGCATCTTCGGCGGCTTCGGCGACTTCTTCGGCTCGCTGGGCTCCATCTTCGGCGGCGGCAAGGACACCTCTCCCGGCGGCTTCGACCTGGGCGCGCTCATCGGCGGGCTCTTCAACAACCCCATCTTCAAGCTCTTCGAGGGCCTCTTCGGCAAGCCGGCCGAGCCCGTGCAGTTCCCCGCCGCCCCGCGCCCCGAGGTGCTGAGCGACGCCGAGGGTGGCCTCTCGCCCGAGGGCGCGGACACCACCGACCCCGCTGATGGAGCCGTCGACGATGACCCCGACGCGGCCGTCGGCGCCGGCCTCACCGGCGGGGGCAGCTCGAACGACGTGCAGGCCACGTTGAGCGGCGCGGGCCAGGTGCTCACGGCCAAGAACAGCGGAGAGTTCGTCGACGCCGCGGCCAAACTCATCATGGGCTTCATGCAGATGTTCGGCCCCGAGGTCTCGTTGCAGGAGATGGAAGCCCGCGCGGCCAAGGAGAAGGTGTCGTGACGCTGAACGTGTTGCTCGACGAGGCCGAGCGCTGCCTCCAGAACCACGACGTCGATGGCGCCGCGGTGCTGTTCCAGCGCGCGCAGGAGGAGAGCGGCGGTCGTTCTCCCCTGCCCCGCGTCGGCATGGCGCGCGTGGCCCTGCTGCTCAAGCGGGTGGACGACGCCCAGGCGCTGCTGGACAGCGTGCTGCGCGACTTCTCGGCCTCCGCGCTGGCGCTCTCGATGCGCGGCGCCGTGGAAGAGGCGCGGGGAAACCACGCCGCGGCCGTCACCTTCCACACGCGCGCCCTGGCCATCGACCCGGCGCTGGTGGTGGCCCACGCCAACCTCGGCCGCCTCGCCATGCTCACGCAGCAGTGGTCGCAGGCCGCAGCCAGCTACCAGCGGGCCGTGGAACACGGTGGCGCCACGCCGGAGCTCGGCGCGCGCCTCGGCCTCGCGCTCTTTCGCGCCGGCCGCGTCACCGACGCGGTGCAGGTGCTGGGACATGTGGTGGAGGGCCACCCGCGGCACCTCGGCGCGCTGCTGACGCTGGTCGACGTGCTGGAGTCCACGCAGCAGCTGCCGCTGGCCACAGAGCTGCTCGAGAACGCGCTGACCCGCTTCCCGAAGACCGCCGCGCTCCCCGCCCGGATGGCGCGCGTGGCGCTCCGCCAAGGCGACGTGTCGACCGCCAGCCGCGAGGCCCGCCGCGCCACCCAGCTCGCCACTGACGACGTCAGCCACTGGCTCTTCCTCGCCAGCGTGGAGCAGCAGGCCGGCGCGCTGCAGGCCGCGCGCAAGGCGCTGGAGACCGCGTTGAAGCTCGAGCCGGACCACCCGCGCGCGCTGCTCCAGCTGGGCGACCTCGCCGACCTCGAAGGTGACGTCACCGCCGCCCGTGAGACGTGGCGCCGCGCCGCCGCGGCGGCGCCGCTGGCCTGGGAGCCGCTCAACAACCTGGCCGTCTCGCTGCTCGGAGAAGGGAGCGCCGCCGCGCTGGGCGAAGCCCGGACGTTGCTCACCCGCGCGGTGAGCCTCGGCACCAACCCGGAGAGCAAGGTGCAGTACAACCTCGCGCTCACCTGCCTCAAGCTGGGAGACCGCGCCGGCGCCAGGGCGGCGGCCGAGGCGCTGTTGAACGACGCGCCGGCGGACCACCCGCTCACCGCGCAGGCGCACCGCGTGCGCAAGCTGGCCGCCTGAACGGGGCGGTCAGTCTTCGAGCGAGCGGCCGTTGTCGGAGAAGGCGCCCCGCAACGAGCGAAGCGCCGCCCGAACGTGCTCGGAGCGGTCGGCCCGGGAGCGCCCCTCGACGGTCTTCCCGGTGACTCTGGAGACGCGCTTGCGCAGCCGCGCCTCCAGCACCCGCGCCTGCTGCTCGGACCTCGTCTGCAGGACGTGCCCAAACTCCACGTGGGCCCGGTAGAGGTCCAGCGCGTCGAGGAAGGTCTGGTCGCCCACCTCCGTCAACACCAGGTCCGCCTCCACCAGCCGCGCCTCGGCGTCGGGCAGCCGGCCCTGCAGCGCCAACACCGCGGCGCTCACGCTGAGCGCCAACCCGAGGTAGCGCTGGTCGCCCACTTCCCGCAGCACCGGCAGTGCGTCGACCAGGCGGCGGGTCGCGTCGTCGTACTCGCCGTACTGCTGGTGGAGTGAGGCCAGCGACAACAACGTCAGCCCCTCGAAGCGCCGGGCGCCGACGTCACGAAGAATCGCCAGCGCGCTCTCGTAGTGGGCGATGGCCTGGCCCGGCTGCTCCCGCTCCACCGCGAGGTCGCCCAGGTTGATGTGGCTGATGCCCTCCGAGCGCCGGCTCCCCAGCTCCCGGTGAATCGCCAGCGCCGCCTGGTAGTTGTCCCGCGCCGGCACCAGCAACCCCAGCGCCTGCTGCACCACCCCCAGGTTGGCGAGCGTCACGCCCTCGTAGCGGCGGTCACCCGCGCGCCGATGAATCTCCAGCGCCTGCGCGTAGGTCTCCAGCGCCGCCTCGTCTTCGCCCAGCTCGTGCTGCAGCACCGCGAGGTTGCTCACCGCCCGGCCACGCATGCGCGCGTCCCCCACCTGTTCCAGCAGCTCGATGGCGCGCTGGAAACGCGCGGAGGCGTCGGCGCGGCGCCCCTGATGACGCTCCGCCATGGCCAGCACCACCGCGATGCGGCCCTGCGCCGCCACGTCACCTGCAGCGGTCGCCAGCTCGTCGGCGAGCTGCAGGTCGGCCTCCGCGTCGAGCGCGCGGCCGCGGGCCAGGCGGGCCCGGCTCCGGGTCTCCAGCGCCGAGGTCAGCAGCGCGGGCTCGTCGCCCAGGCGCTCCACCACGTCGTCCAGCATCTTGAGGTGCGCGCCGAAGGGCCCCCGCGTCGCCAGCAGCGGGTCCAGCGACAGCGCCGCCGCCAGCGCGTCGGGGCCACCGCCGTCGGCGTCCAGCCTGCGGGAGAACACCGCCTGCAGGTTCTCCCGTTCCTGCTCCAGCGCGTCGAGCATCTCCCGGCTGCTCTCGGCGCCAGCCGCGGTGCGCGCGCCCAGGCTCAGGTACCAGCGGGCGTGCCGCGTCAGCGTGGCCCCGAAGCCGGGCGAGGCCTCCAGCTTCTCCCAGGCATACTCGCGGATGGTCTCGTACAGCCCGAAGCGCGGCGCCAGCTCGCTGCCGGTCGGAAAGTAGACGCGCACCAGCGACTTCGAGCGCAGCGCGCGCAGCATCTTCCCCGCCAGCCCCGGCGGCAACGCCACCACCGCCTCCGCCGCATCGGCGAGAAAGCCACCGCGGAACACCGAGAGCTGCGCCAGCACGCCGGCCTCTTCTCCCGAGAGGTTGTTCCACGACCAGTCGATGGCCCCGCGCAATGTCGCCTGCCGCGCCGTCGTGCTCTTCCGGTCGACCAACACCTCGAAGCGCTGCGGCAACCGGGAGGCCAGCTGCGCGGGGTTGAGCACCCCCATGCGCCCCGCCGCCAGCTCGATGGCCAGCGGCATGCCGTCGAGCTGACGGCAGAGCTCGGCGATGGACAGCAGCTCCTGTGCGTCGGGCGCCCAGTCCGGGCGCACCGCGCGGGCGCGCTCGACGAAGAGCTGCACCGCCTCGGCGGCGCGGGCGCCCTCCACGTCGGCGGAGTCCGGAGGCGTGCGCAGCGGCGGCACCTCGAAGACCTTTTCGCCGGTGACGCGCAGCACCTCGCGCGTCGAGACCACGAAGCGGGCCCTGGGCGCCGCCTTCAGCCACGCGCCCAGCGTCTCGCCCGCCAGCGCCACCACCGGCTCGAAGTTGTCGAGCAGCAACAGCGTCTCGCCGCGCGCCAGCAGCGCGTGCCCCAGCTGCGCCCCCGCGTCGCCGGCCGCCAGCGGCACGCCCAGGGCCCG
>CALNBU010000923.1 GCA_937875615.1 uncultured Archangium sp. | reverse complement strand
TGAAGATCGAGCCCATCTCGGTCACGCCCGGCGCCGACGATGTGGTCATCGACGCGCTGCTGGGGACCGGCCTGAGCCGCGCGCCCGAGGGGCCGATGGCCGAGGCCATCGAGCAGCTGGAGACGTGGCGTGGGTTGGGCGTGAAGGTGCTGGCGGCCGACCTCCCCTCGGGCGTCGAGAGCGACAGCGGACAAGTGATGACGCCTGCTGTCACCGCCGACGTGACGCTCTCGTTCGGGTACTTCAAGGCGGGGAACCTGCTGGAGCCCGCCGCGTCGCGGAGTGGCCGCCTGGAGTTGGTGGACCTGGGCATCCCGTGGGACGCCGAGCGGAGTCTGTCGGGCCCCGCGACGTGGTTGGTGGAGGAGGGTGACGCGCGCTCGAAGCTGCCCCGTCGCCGCGCCGACGGACACAAGGGGACCTTCGGGCACGTGCTGGTGGTGGCGGGCAGCCGGGGAAAGTCGGGCGCCGCGGCGCTCACGGCGCTGGGGACGCTCCGCAGCGGCGCCGGGCTGGTGACGGTGGCGACCCGCGCCGACGCGCTCGACGCGGTGCTGGCGCACGCGCCGGAGTTGATGGGCGTGCCGCTGACGGCCGAGGGGCCGCTCGGCTTGCGCGACGTCAACGCGCTGTTGGAGGCCGCCGATGGAAAGGACGCGGTGGTCATCGGGCCGGGCATCGCCCGGGGTGATGAGACGCACACCCTGTTGGGCACGCTGCTGGAGGAGCTCCAGGTGCCGGTGGTGCTCGACGCCGACGCGCTCAACGCGCTGGCAGGAAGGCTGGAGGTGTTGGCGCAGGCGCAGGGGCCGCTGCTGTTGACGCCGCACCCCGGGGAGATGGCGCGCCTGCTGGAACTCTCCACCGCCGAGGTGCAGCGAGGCAGGCTGGCCGTCGCGCGCCGCTTCGGGGCTGCGCACCCCTCGGTGCTGGTGCTCAAGGGCGCCCGCACCCTCATCGCGCGCGACGACGGCAGCGTCTTCATCAACCCCACCGGGAACCCGGGCATGGCCACCGGCGGCAGCGGCGACGTGCTCTCGGGCGTGCTGGGTGGGTTGCTGGCGCAGGGCCTGACGCCGCCCGACGCCGCGCTCACGGGCGTGTGGGCCCACGGGCGGGCGGGAGATCTGCTGCGGGAGAAGCGGGGCGAGGCAGGCCTCATCGCCTCGGATCTGCTCGACGGCCTCACGGCCCGACACGTGGACGATGAGAATGGGCACA
>CALNBU010000922.1 GCA_937875615.1 uncultured Archangium sp. | reverse complement strand
TGACAGCGGCCCGCCAGAACCCGCTACGGCGGTGACCACGCTCCCGCTCCCCGAGGTGGTGCCCGACGTCGACGTCCAGCCCGACGCCGGCGCGGCGCTGCCCGACGCACCCGTGCCCGACGCCGGCAGCCGCACGCGACCGACGACCCGCCCGGTGGAGCTGACCTCCGCCCTCGTCCAGCAGGTGGTGACGCGCGGCAAGCCGAGGGTGGAGGCGTGCCTGTCGCGCTACCGGGCCTCGCTGCCCGGCGCCGCTGGCGCGGTGAAGGTGAAGTGGAGCGTCAAGCTCTCCGGCGCGGTGAGCGGCGCGCAGCTGCTCGAGGGCGCGCCCGCGGGGTCCGAGGTCGCGCGCTGTGTGGAGAAGGCCGTGGCCGGCTTCGATTTCCCGAGGCACACCGGACCCGGGCCGCGCACCATGGCGCTCCAGTTCACCTACGGCGCGAAGTAGCCGGGCGGCGCAGCAGCGCCAACACCACCCACCACCTGCGAACGGTGCGTGGGCGCAGCCCACCACGAAGGTCACGGGCGCGGCAGGGGTGCCGCCTCCTCCGGTGCCGTCGTCGCCCCCGCCACCGGCGCCGCCGCCGCTTCCTCCACCGACGGAGCCACCACCACCGCCGCCAGCGCCGCCGCCTCCTTCTCCACCGCCGGCCACACCGCCGCCGGCGCCGCCGCCCTCTGCGCCGCCGCCGCCTCCAGCACCACCATCGCGCCCGCCGCAGTCGGAGGAGGGCTCGTCACTCGTCACCATGCAGACGCCGCCGTCGGCCCCGGGGAGACAGATGCCGGGGAGACAGACGCTGGTGAAACATGGCTCGTTCACCTGACACTTCGGCTGAGCCTCTCCATCGAAGAAGTCGAGCGGCACCCCGAGCACCGCGCCGCCGGTAGACCACCCGGGCGCGCCCACCAGGAGCATCTTGCCGTCGATGGCCAGCGTCGACCCCGCCAGCGTCGCCCCGGCGTTCATCTGGTTGAGCGTGAACGCCCGACACACGGCAGGGCCACAGCGGTAGACGAAGCCGCGCTCCGGCTGCCCCACCCAGAAGCGACGCGAGTTCGCGACCTCCGGCTCCACCACCAGTCCGCGCGGCATCGAGACACCCCCGGTGCTGCTCGCTGGCCGCAACGCCAGCCGACTCACCACCTCCCGCTCTTCGAGGTCGATGACCACCACCTCGGTCGAGGTGGCCACCAGGAGCGCCGTGCCGCCGTCGCGCAAGACGTCCCCCACCGCCAACGACGCACCGAAGCCGACGCCGCCGTCGAAGGTGGCCCGCAGCTCAAGCGCGTTGTCGTCCGATTCTTCGTACACCAACACCAGCCCCTCGCTCGGCGCACCGACCGCCACCCAGGCGCCCGCCGACGCCACGGCCTCACCGAAGCTGGGCAGCAGCGACTGTGTCTGTGGCGGGCCCACCAACAACGAGGCGGCAATGCCGTTGCGCCGGAGGCTCACCAGCCGGCCGCCACCCGGTGCCGTCAGGCCGACGAAGCCCTCCACGTCAAAGTCCGGCCCGGCCGTGGAGAGGGCTCGCGGCGCCCCCAGGACGAGGATGCTCTCGGGCCAGGGCGGCTCGTAGAGCTCATAGAGGCCGCCTGCGACCCAGCTCTCGCTGAGGCAGAGCACGGTGGTCCCCAGCGCCGCGTCGGTGTCGGCCACCATCAACACCTGCTGCCAGCCGCCGTCGGAGAGCGCCACCTGATTGACCCCCGGCGCGCCGGCGACGAAGCCCCCTCCGGGACAGGCCGAGAGCGAGGTGCCCAGGCGCGCCTCCCCCAGGATGGGCGGGGCCTGCACCAGGACCGTCGGCGTGAGCGGGTGCACGAAGTTCGCGTCGACCTGGCCCGACGACAATGACACCGCGACAGCGAGCAAGAACATGGGTGCTCCACCTGCACGAGAACCGACCGACCCCATCGACCGCGACGAAAGCGTAGCAGGCCGACGAGGGCCCGCCGCGCCCCCGCGCGTCGGTTTCGTTCAGACTTCAGGGCCTCGCGTCAGAGCTCGCAGCCGCTCTCGAAGCCCGTGGCGTCGAACTGGCTGGAGAGGCTCCCGGTCATCCGCCCCGCCTCCTGCGTCTCCCAGGTGGCCCGCACCTCCAGCGAGTGGGTGCCGCCGCGGCGCGGGCTGCAGTACTCCAACACGTAGAAGCGGTTGGCGAGCCCGGCCACCCGGCTGGCGATGTCGGCGAAGGCCGCGTCGAGCTGCTCCGCCTTCGCCACCGGCCAGTAGCCGTCCTTGCCGAAGGCGCGCAGCGCCGCCTCGTCGACCTCGCCGCCCAGGCCCACGG
>CALNBU010000921.1 GCA_937875615.1 uncultured Archangium sp. | reverse complement strand
GCGCCGAGCGCATCACCTCGTCGTGCGGCGGGTGGCAGCCGGTGCAGCGCTGCCCCGCGGCGCTCTTCGGGTGCTGCACCTGCGTCTTCGCGTGGCAGCTCTCGCAGGAGACCGCCGCGGCCCGCGGCTGGTGGGGGCGGTGACAGCCGGTGCAGGTGTGCCGCTGCTCCGCCAGCACCGGCTTCCCGTCGTGGCAGGTGGTGCAGGCCTTGACCGACGCGCGGGTGAAGGTGTGCGCGGTGTGACAGCTGCCGCAGCCGACGTGGCCGCCCTCGAAGAGCGCGCCGGGCTGCACGCGGGCCTGGGCGGGCACCCGCGAGGACTCATGGCAGCTCCGACATTGCTGGCTGGCCACCGTGGCCCTGGAGTGGTGCGGGTGGCAGGCCATGCAGGTGTCCGCGACGCCCTGGCCCTTGAAGCCGTGCTCCACGGTGACGTCGTGGCACTCGCGGCAGTCGGCGGCGAGGGTGAAGGGCGTCTGGTGCGGGCGGTGGCAGGCGGCGCACTGGCCGGCGTGCACCTCGATGCGGGGTTTGCCCTCCACCGGCTCGCGGTGGCAGTCGAGGCAGCGCCACTTCTCGAAGCGCTGCCCCACCTCCTTCGCGGTGAAGGGGTGGCAGGTGAAGCAGCTCATCTCCAGCTGGGCGTTGAGCGGGTGGTGCTGGGCCGACTGCGTCTGGTGGCAGTTCGCGCACAGCTCGGGCCCCGGCGAGGTGAAGCCCGCATCGGTGAGCGCGTGGCAGTCGGTGCAGCGCAGCTGCTGCGCGCCGGTGAGCGCCAGGTGCTGGAGGTGGCCCGGGGTGAAGCGCGCGAGGCGGTAGGTCCCCGGTACGGGCACCGGCCCCGCGTCGGGCGTCGCGGGGAGCAGCTCGCAGGCGGTCAACGCCGTCAGCGCCAGCGGGAGGAGCGCGCGCACGCTCAGGGCGCTCCGGGCTTCCCGCGCGCGACCTCCGCGGCGATGGACAGCCCGAAGAGGAGGCAGGCCACCACGCCCAGGCCCTGCGCCACCGACATCGAGGCCACCACCGGCAGCGGCGCGCCGGAGACGACGCCCCACACCATCATGGCCAGGGCCACCAGCCCCAGCACGCAGGCGACGCGCAGCATCCGGTCGATGGGCCACTTCGCCAACAGTCGGAGCAGGCGGCGCATGGTCAGAGCTCCTCGGGGCGCTTGTTGAAGGGGTGCGCCACGCCGTGACAGCCCGCCGACGCGCACGAGAGCGTGCCCGCGGAGATGGCGTCGGAGGCGGCGGCGTGCTCCCGGACATTCAAGAAGCTGGAGAGCGTGCCGGAGTGGCACTGCTGACAGTTCTGGTTGGGGAAGGGCTTGGCGATGCGCACCTCGTCGAGGAACCTGGGCAGCTCCCAGTGCCGGTAGCCGCCGATGTAGTAGTGGTACACGTGCGACATGCCGGTCAGCTTGGTGATGGGGTAGCCCAGCATCCCGTAGTCGGCGTGGCAGGTGTAGCAGGGGTGCTCGCCCATCAGCTTGTTGCGGCTGTGCCGCGCGGCGAGGCCGGGGCTGGCGCTGTCATTGACGTCGGCGAGGTGCGCACCCATGACGTGACACGAGCCACAGAAGTCGCGCTCGGTGGTGCGCTGCATGCCTGACGCGGTGGTGGCCACCGCGGCGATGAAGGGGAAGACGGCCAGCCCCAACAGCAGTTGGAACCGCACGCCCGCCGTGAGCGCCGGCCGCCGCAGCAGGTAGTGCAGCAGCAGGCCGCCGGCGATGAGCGAGGTGCCGACGGCGAGCGCGCCCGCCGGTGTGGCGAGGCTCCCCAGCGTCATCTCAGGGCACCAGCGCGTGGGCGTCGTCGATGCTCACCGACTTGCCGCCAGCGTGGCAGACGGCGCACGACTCGAGGCCGCCGGCGGTGGTGTTGACGGCCGCGTGCGCCTGCGCCGCGAGGGAGTCGTGGCAGCTGGTGCAGGCAGCGCCGGTGGGGGCGATGAGCACCGGGTCGAGCGCCACCACGTCGGCCGTCGCGCAGACGGTGCCTCCGTCGGCCGGCGGGGTGGCGCAGCGCCGCGCCGTCAAGCGCGTGGCCTGCACGGAGGCCGGCAGCGGGAGCGAGGCGCCGGTGGCGGTGTGGCACTGGCTGCAGGCGTTGAGCGGCGAGGGGTAGCGCACCTCGGAGTGGATGGCGTGCACCAGGTCCTTCAGGTTGCGCGTGGTGTTCACCACCGTGACGCCGTTGGCCGGCACGGTGACGGAGCGATCCCAGGTGGGGTTGTGACAGAGCAGACACAGCTCGACGTCGTTGCGCGTGGCGTGATGGATGCCCTGACCCTGATGACAGCGGTCGCAGTTGGCCTGCGTGACGGAGGTCCGCCGGGGCTGCGCCACCGCGTCGGTCACCGGGAAGTAGGCCACGTCGTTGGGCGCGCAGTACTGGACCGTGCCCCCGTCGGTCAGCGAGCGGCTCTGGCAGAGCTCCAGCGCGACCGCGAAGCTGCCGGTGTCGGTGGGCTGCAGCGCCTGCGCGGTGGCCGCGTGGAAGGTGAAGACGCCGGCGTCGACCTGCTGCAGGCAGGCGGTGCCCTCGGCCACGGCGGCGCAGTCGGGCGCGGTGGTGGCGGTCGCGGTGAAGCGGCGCGCGTGGAGGTACTCGCCGGTGGGCCCGGCGAAGGTGAAGGCGATGCGCGAGACGCGCTCATTCACCACGTCGCGGGGCTGCCCGTCGAGGAAGGCGGTGAAGGTGACGCGCGGGCGCTCTCCGGGCGCGGTGGGCGCGACCGCGGTGATGACGCTCTGCACCGCGATGGCGTTGGCGTCGCGCAGCGGAGTGACGTGCACCTGGTCGACCGCGGGGAGTCCCACGGTGGCGCCGGAGGTGCGGCTGTCGGCGTGGCAGGTGATGCAGGAGGCGTCGGCGCGCGGACCGCCGGGGTGGATGTGGAACCCCGCCGGGACGTTCGCGTTGGGGAACCAGGTGCGGTCGTGACAGGAGCCGCAGCCCGCGGCGGTGGGGTTGGTCGCCCAGCGCTCGCCCTGACTCCCGGCGTGACAGGCCTCACAGTTGGCGATGCGGCCCGGGTACACCACGTCGCTGTAGTCATGGACGGCGTTGCCGAAGCCGATGATTTGGTACGGTGTACCGCTCTGTACCGAGGCCAGCGTTCCGCCGCTGTGAATCTTGTGCACCATGTCCTTGAAGTCGATGGAGTTGCCTGACTCGGGGTCGATGTTTGCGGTGGTGGTGTGGCAGGTGATGCACAGCCCGACCTCCCGCCGCGCGCCGCCGTGGGCCTCGAGGCGGGTGTGACAGGTGTTGCAGGCCTCGGTGGTGACGATGTCCCGCTTCGCCGTCACCGCCGCGCCGTCGGGGCGGAAGTCGTGCAACGGGTTGGCGACCGCACGGGCGCCCTGGAAGGTGCGCGTGGCGTACATGGCGATGGTGTGCGTGCGGGCCGCGTTGGCGCCGACCGTCGCCGGCGTGCCGAAGGTGTAGCGGTAGCGGCCGCTGTCGCGCGGCGCGAGCTCTTCCCAGGTGCCGCCGGTGTCGGCCGCGTTCTGGGCGAAGGCGCCGCCGTCGAAGTTGACGGTGCGGCGGG
>CALNBU010000920.1 GCA_937875615.1 uncultured Archangium sp. | reverse complement strand
AGCGCGGGGTCGACTCCAGCGAGACGCTGCGGTTGTCGCTCTCCCGGGGGCCGGTGCGAGGGCTGCAACTGGAGCCAGAGACGCCGGTGGCGTGGCAGGGCCGCGCGTGGCGGGTCCGCGCGCGGGCCGTCGACGCCTTCGGCAGCCCGCTGCCCGGCGTGTCGGTGCGCGCCCCCGGCTTCACGTCCGCGCGCACCGACGAGGCAGGCGTGGCCACCCTGAGTTGGACGCCGTCCGAGACCGAGCCCCGCGGGCGCCGCAGCGTGCGCGTCGTGGCGTGGGGCCCGACGGGCGACGCGCCGGCGCGACTGCTGACGTGGCGGAGCGGCGAGGACACCGTGGTGCAGGTGGTCGACCTGTGCGGTCTGCCGGTGCCCGGACAGCCGCTGCGCGTGGGCGCCGAGCGCTTCGTGACCGGCGAAGACGGCAGCGCCCGCTTTCCCAGCGGCCCGCAGGAGGCCGCCCACGCGGACTGGCCGGGGTTGGTGGTGGCGCTGACGCCCGCACCTTCGCCGGAGTTGGTGGAGGCGCTCCCCGTGCTGGTGGCGGCCGCTCCCGAACTCAGCGTGCGGGTGGCGCGCGTCGGCCAGGACTTCGAGTGGTGGCTGGAGGCCGCCGACGGCACCGTCGTCGACGGTCGGGAGGTCGAGCTCCGGGTAGATGGCGTCGCGCGTCGGCTGGTCAGTCGGGGCCGCAGCCGGGAGCGCTTGCAGGGCGCGCTGGTGTCCATCACCGACGTGCAGTCTCGCGCGAGCGCGGTCCTCGAGGCCGGGCGATGATCGCGTTGCTGTTGGCGCTGGCGCTCTCGCAGGCGCCCGAGAGTCAGCTCGATGACGGCGCGATCCTCGGCGTGGTGTGCGAGGACCTCGACGGCGATGGCCTCTGCGGCGCCGGGGAGCCGGGGTTGGCGGCGGTGCGGGTGTTGTTGGAGACGGGGTTGGAGGCCACCACCGACGGGCTCGGGCGCTTTCATCTGGCGGCGGTGCCCGCGCGGGTCTCCGACACCTTTCAAGGCGGCCGGTTGGTGCCGGGGCGCCATCGGCTGAAGCCCGACGCCGCGTCGCTCTCCGGCGAATGGGAGAACGCGGAGGCGGGCGTCACCTTCGAGGTCCCCCTGGGTGGAGTGGTGTCGGTGTCGCTCCCGCTGCGGCGTCGCGCGCTCCCGTCGCTCACCGCGCAGGCGGCGCTGCCGGCGGTGCGACGCGGCGCCGCCGGGCTGGAGTACGAGCTGGCCTTCGAGGTGACGGACGGCGAGGTGCTGCACATCGCGGGACAGCCCGCTCCGGAGGGCCGCGCCTGGGTGCCGCTGGAGGAAGGTGAGCTGGAGGTGCTCATCACCAGCGCCCGGCCCGGCGCGGTGAGGCTCTGGGTGCAACACCTGCAGGTGCTGCGCACCGGGGGCAGCACCCTGGTGAACCCCGGCGCGGTGACGTCGTTGGGCGTGGTGCAGTGGCCGGCGAGCGCGCCCGGGCCCGAGTGTGTGCGCCCGCCGGAGGGGGCGGTGTCTGACTGTCGCGTCGAAGGCGAGGTCGCGGTGGTGCGCGGCGTGCGGGTGCCGGTCGAGCGCGCGAAGGAGGACGGGGTGACCTTCAACGGGCTGCTCGATCTCACCGCGAACCTCGACGTCCGCACCGGCGCCTTCTCGGTGTTCGGTCGAGGCGCGGCGTCGGCCCGGGCGCGCTTCGCGGGGTTCAAGCTGGCGGGGGAGATCGACCTGCGCGACACCGACGTGCACGGGCTTCCCGCGAACCTGCTGCAGGCGCGGCGGGTCGACGTCTTCGCGCGGCAGCTCGATCCGCAGCAGACGCAGACGGCGTGGGCCGACGAGTCCGCGACGGTGGCCGCCAACCCGTCAGAGGGCCGCTTCCGCCTCGAGCTCTCCCGCGAGGGCTGGGGCTCGCTGGGCTTCGGCAGCGCCCGCTACGTCGAGGCCGGGGCCGACGTGGGGCGCGTACACCGGGCGGTGCAGGGCGCGTTCCTCAGGCTCCGCACGCCCACCGACGAGGCGCCGTTCGGTCTGGAGCTCGACGCGGTGGCCGCGCCCGGACAGGAGGCGGGCCTCGCGCGCCGGGAGATGCACGAGCGCTTCGAGAGCACCGGCGGGAGCCTGTTCTTCCTCGCCGGGCGTCCGGTGGTGGCGGGCAGCGAGGTGGTGCGGGTGGAGTGGCGTGACGCGGTGACGCAGCTGCCGATGCGGGAGCTCCAGCTCCAGCGGCTGCGCGACTACACCCTCGACCCGCTCTCCGGGCGCCTGCTGTTGGCGCGGCCGCTCAGCTTCTTCGCGCAGGACTCCCTGCTGCAGTCCGATCCGCTGACCCTGGGGCTCACCGCGGTGCTGGTGGTCGACTACGAGTACCTCGACGCGGCGCCGGCCGACGGGGTGCTGGCGGGCGCGCTGCGCGGCCGGCTGGGGCCGGTGAGGCTGGCGGCGTCGGCGTTCCGGCAGGGCGACTACGGGCTGTACCGGGGTTCCGCCGACGCGAAGCTGTGGCTCCGGGGAGAGCTGGCCTACAGCCAGGGAGCGGTGCAGGGGCTCGGCTTCTCCCGCGACGGTGGGCTGTCGGTGCAGCGCGCGGCGCCCGTCGACAGCGAGGGCCTGGGCGTGACGTTGCGCGCGCGAACCCGGGGCCTGTTCAACCGCGGCTTCTGGGACGCCGCCTGGCGCTGGCGGCAGAGCGGCTTTCAGGACATCGCGCAGGTGGGGGCGCTCCAGCAGGTGTCGCTGCGAGGCGAGCAGCCGCTGGGGCCGGTGACGGTGGCGGTGCTGGGCGACTACCGCGACATGGTGGACCCCCGCGCGCCCTTCTCGGGGGCGCGGGTGCGCGCCTTCACCGCGGGCGGCGGCGTGGGTTACGAGCAGCCGGGGTGGGGCGTTCGCCTGGAGACGCGCACCTTCGGCGCTTCACAGAGCGCGGAGTCGTCGCCCGGCTTCGGCGTCACCGTGGGCCTCGCGGGACGCTACCGGGTGGCGCCGTGGCTGCAACTCCGCGCCGGCTACCGACAGCAGGTGTACCGGCAGGGCGGCGCGGATCTCTCCTTCGCCTCGGTGGGGGTCGACGTGAAGCCCGACCAGAAGCTGGAGCTGGGGCTTCGCGCCGGCTGGGGGCCCTCGCTGGGGCCGCAGGTGTGGGGCTCGGTGGCCTACTCGCGCGACGACGAGACCTGGTACGGGGTGCAGTCCATCGACGCCGACGCGCCGGGCACGGGCGAGCGCCGCTTCGTGGCCGGCGTGCGCCAGCAGCTCGATCCCACCACCGCGGTGTTTGCCGAGGACATCTCCTTCACCGTCTCCGGGCGGTACGAGCGGGGCGCGCTGCTGTTGGAGGGGCAGCCGGAGGGGCGGGCGCGCAACGCCGGCGGGTTGAGCCTGGGTCTGGAGCGCGGGTGGCTGCGGCTCTTCGCCAGCGGCGAGGTACGCGACGAGCAGGGCACGGTCCCGCTGCGCCAGTTCGTCGTCACCGGCGGCGGGGAGGCGCGGCTGCATCGCGACGTGTCGCTCACCGCGCGCGCGCTGTGGACGCACTCCACCCAGGCCGGCGAGATGACCGGGCGCAGCCTCGACGCCACCGCCGCGGTGGCCTGGCGCTTCTCGAGCGGCGCGGTGCTGGCGCGCTACGCGTACCGGCAGAACTGGTCTGCGTCCTTCGAGGAGCGGCTGCACGTGGTGTCGGTGTTGCCCACGCTGCGCTTCGGAGATCGCTTCGCGCTCGGCGCGGGAGGCCATCTGGGCTTCACCCGCTTCGGGCCGATCCTCACGGGTTCGCTGCGGCCGTCGGTGCGCCTCTGGGCGGGGTTGGAGATCGCGGGGGAGGCCGCGGCGCGCAGCCTCGCGCCCGACGGCGGCTCCTGGGCCTCGCTTCGGGGCGAGCTGGGCTACCGCTTCGATCAGCGCTTCTTCGTGGGCATGGGGTACACCGCCTTCGGTTTCTCGGGGACGGGGCTTGAAAGTGGGGCCACGGCGTCGCGAGATCGCCTCTACCTGCGTACGGAGGTCAGCTACTGATGCGCGCCGTGATCCTCGCGCTGGTGTGGGCGCTGCCGGCGCAGGCGGGCTGGCGGTTGCTGGGCACCCTCACCGGCACGCCCGCCGACGTGGTGGTGGCCGACGCAGGGTTGGTGCTGGCCAGCTCCCGCCTCGGCAACGGGCAGGCGCTGGCGCTCCAGGCGCTGGCCGATGGAGGCACCGCGCAGCTGGCGATGCTCTCGGGGCCGCAGGGGTACGTGGGGGCGGCGATGAACGGCGGCTGCTTCTCCGCGCTCAGCCTGGCCAAGGTGCTGGAGTTCAGCGACGGCTGCGCGGCGTCGGTGACGCTGACGCCGACCGGCAACGTGGAGGGCTACCGGGCGTCCGGCACAGAGGCGGTGGCGCTCTTCACCTCGGGCGCGGGCAACGTGCAGGTGGTCAGCGCCGCGATGCTCACCACCGCCACCTCCTGGATCGCCCAGACGCCCGCCTTTCCCCAGAGCGCCGCGTCGCGGGGGCTGGGCTTCCTCAAGCAGGGCCCGGTGAGCTACGCGGTGGCATCTTCCACGCAGGTGCCCGGCGGCGTGCGCCTGAGCGTCGACGGTGGCTCGCCGGGGCCGCTGGTGGGCGTGCCGGCCAGCGACGACGCGGTGCCCTTCGCGCTGGAGGGCGTGGTCTCGGTGCTGAGCTTGACCACCACCGGCGGGCTGGTGGTGGTTCCCGACGTCGCGCAGCCGGTGGCGATGACCCCCCCCGGGGTGACGCCGCGCCGCGTGGCCGCCGCGGGCCTGCAGGGGCTGGTGTCGACCAGCTCCGGCGCGGTGCTCTCGCCCGTCCCGGACCCCGCCCACCCCGCGTCGCGCTGGGTGCTGCGCGAGGGCGCGCCGGCCCTCGACGGTCGGGTCCATTGCCTCGACGCGCGCTGGTGCGCGGCGCTCACCAGTGCGGGGGCGGTGTGGCTCTATGAGAACGAGGAGGCGCCGAAGCTCGACGTGCTGCCGCCCGACTTCGTGCCCGGTCAGCCGCTGCGCTTCCTCGCCGATGCGGGCGACGACGATGGAGATCCGCTCTTCTTCTCGTGGACCGCCCCGGGCGCGTTGGTGGTGGCGGACGGAGGGATGGCCGACATCACCTTCCCGGCGGACGTCTGCTCCGGGACGGTGGAGGTGTCGGTGCGCGACGCGCTCTCTACCAGCGCCCGCACCTTCACCTTCACGAGCGAGGCCCCGGGCGAGTTGACGACGCAGGGGCCCGCCTCGCTGGAGGCGGCGGGTGCGCCGGCGCTCTTCACCGCGGCGGTCGACGGGGGCTGCGCCTCGGCGGTCCTCTCGTGGAGCACCTCGGAGGGCGGGAGCGGCAGCGGGCCGGTCTTCAGCGTGACGCCTCCGCGGAACTGGTGCACGCCCGGTCAGCCGCTGCGGGTGACGGCGACGGCGACCTGGCCCGACTCGCCTCCGTCGGTGGTGTCGCAGGACGTGCCGGTGCAGGGCTGGGGGCCCGCCGAGGCGCCGGTGTTTGCGTCGGCGACGCAGCCCTCGGACACCCGGGCGGTGTACGCGCCTGCGGGGGCCGCGCACGCGTGCGAGGGCGCGCCGTCGTTTCCTGGAACGGAGCTGCGGTGGCAGGTGGACGCGGGGCTCGCGAACGCCACGCCGGTCGACGGGGGCTTGCTGGTCGACACTTCAGGCCTGTGCGAGGCGACGCTGGTGACGGCGAGCGCGCAGCGGGCGGAGGCTGGCGAGGCCTCGAGCCTGTCTTCGCCGGGCGAGCTGCGGGTGGAGGTGGTGCCCTCGCTGACGCCGCTGTCGGCCGCCACGCCCTTCGCGCTCATGGCCGCGGACGTCGACGGGGTGATGCGGGGCTCGACCTCGGTGACGGCGAGCTGTCTGCCGCAGCGCACGCTGACGACGGAGGTGCGCATCGACGACGGCGCGGCGGTGGTGGCCAGCGGGCGCTTCAACACGCCGGGAGACTGGGCGCTCCCGGTCTCCGGAGGCTGCGCGGGTGGAACCTACGTCGTCTCCGCGCAGCCTCCGGAGAC